>SKTG01000429.1 GCA_007118045.1 Nitriliruptoraceae bacterium | reverse complement strand
GCGTGTCTCGGCGAGCGCGAGGACGGCTCGTACGGCGAGGGGGTAGCCGGCGAGCCCGAGCCCGGCGATGGAGCCGTCGCACACCGGAGCGATGACCGAGGTCGCGCGGAACGTCTCGCGTGCGTGCACGTTCGACAGGTGCAGCTCCACCTTGGGTACGTGGATGAGCTCGAGCGCGTCGCGGAGGGCGTAGCTGTAGTGCGTCCAGGCGCCGGCGTTGACGACGACGCCACCGGTCCCGTCTCCACGTGCCGTGTGCAGGCGGGTGACGAGCTCGCCCTCGTGCTCGGTCTGCAGGTGGTCGAGCTCGGCGCCGGCGCTCGATGCCTCGGCCCGGGCGGCTTCGACGACGTCGTCCAGGGTGGCCGTGCCGTACTGCTCGGGGTCCCGTGTGCCGAGCTGCGACAGGTTCGGGCCGTGCACCAACAGGATCCGCAACGTCTCGCTCCTCGTCCGATCGGACGCTACCAGCGCCCCTCCCCCGCGGACCCGCCGCGGACCGGGGGCGCGGGCCTCGCGCTGCGAGTGGCGGGACCCGCCCCACCTCGGCGCCCCCCACTGCTATCGGCGGCAGCTTGCTCACGAACCGGCGAGCAACGTCGGCTGCATCGGACGCTCGCTGCGGGTCGGAGGCTCCCGCGCCTCGTCCGGCGCGGGGACCGTCGGTTGCCTCCCCACCTCGCCGTCCGGCCCGGTGGTTCTCGAGGCCACCACCTCGGCATCGGCGGCCTCGGGTCCGTTGGCTCCACCGACCGTTCCTTCGACCGCTCCGTCGAGCGCAGCAGCCGTCGCTCCACCGCCCGCTCCGTCGACCGCAGCATCCGTCGCTCCACCGCCCCCTCCGTCGACCGCTGCATCGGTCGCTCCATCGGTCGCTCCATCGACGGGGGCGGCGAGGGTCACCTCGCCGGCGTCGTCGTCGGCGCCGTCCGAGACGGCCCGGTCGGTCTGGTGCCCGACGACCGCCGCGTCAGCCACGACCTTCGCGTCAGCCGCTCGACCGAACACGTGGGTGTGCGGCCACGTGACGACGGGCTCGGCGTCGCCGGGGCGCTGGAAGCTCGCCTTACCCGTCGCGGGGTCGTACTCGACGGTCCAACGATGCTCGTGCAGCAGGCGGTGATGATGTCGGCAGAGCATCAGCCCGTTGTCGAGATCGGTCCGGCCACCGTCGGACCAGAACTGCAGGTGGTGGATGTCACACCAGGCTGGAGGTCGGTCACAGCCGGGACCCCGGCAGCCTCCGTCCCGAACGACGATGGCTCGCCGTTGGCTGGAGGACCACTCCCGGGTCGCTCGGCCGATGTCGAGGATCTCGGAGACACCCCGGGTGAGGATGCGGGTCACGCTGGCATCACAGAGCAGCCGCTGCACCAGTTGCGGAGAGAGGGTGGCGCGGTGGTCGGTGACCCCGACGACGCGCGCTTCCGGGTCCAACCCCTCCACGGGGATCGTGACGTTGACGTGCGGGCGGACACCGCCGACGACCGAGGAGCCGCCGCGCAACGCGGCTTCCGCCAGCTCGACCAGCCCGTCGGCGGCACGCTGAGCCGGGCTGCGACGCTCCTTGATGGGCGTTTGGCTGGCGTCCGGGTGCGTGTGTGCCTGGAGGGCGGTCGCCACCCGTTCGCCGGCGTCCGGGTCCAGCAGCGCGTACAGCTCCCACATGCCGTCCGTTCGCCGGCTGCAGGTGGCACGGCGTCGGAAGTACGCGAGGTTCTCCGCGTCACGCAACGCTTCGGGGTCGGCCTGTTGTTGCCGTCGACGGATGTCCTCTCGGAGCCGCTCCGGCGTCGATCGCGTGGCCGTCTCGAGCAGCTGCTGCTCGGTCTCCTGGGCGTCACCGAGCCGGCCGTCACGCGCCGCTCGACCGAGGGCGCCGGCCTGCTCGACTCCGAGGCGCCCGTCAGCGACCGCTTCGGCCGTCTCCGGTAGGACCGCCAGGTCGGTCGCCAGCTGTGTCCGACGCTTGGCCTCGCGAGCCGACAGCCGGAGCCGATCGCGCACGTAGCTGGTGGTGTCGGTCGTGCCGGCTTCGCGGTGGACCCGCGATCGGGCCGCGCAGTCGATCGCCTGGGCCTCGACCGAGCGAACGGCCCCATCGATCCGAAGGAGCGCTGCCAGACAGGCATCGAGTTGCTCGAGCGACGCGGTCGGCAAGGCGACCGTCGCGAGCTCCCGAACCTCGTCGGCCAGCTCGTCGAGCCGAGCTGTCACGTCAACGGCGTCGAGCACGGTGTTCTGCTCCGAGGCCTCGCCGTGCGCCTGGCTCACGGCATCCTCGACACGCGACGCCTCGTCGAGGGTCCGGTCGTCCCGGGATCCGCTTCTGGCTCCGCCCCCGGCAGCTGACGCGTACTCCGGAGGCCGTTCTCGCGCCAGGAGCGGTGCCTCGCGCTGCGTCGCCTCGGCTGCACCTGCGTCTCGAGCGCGGTACGACCGAGGTCGGTCATGCGGCCTCGCGTCGGGTGCACCTGCGCCTCGAGCAGAGCACCGCCGAGACCGACGATGCGGCCTCCCCTCCACCGCACCGGAACGGCGGGCGATTCTCGTGAGATCGGGCTGTTCTCGGGTCATGTCGGAACGGTACGGCAGGCCTGTGACACGGCTGTCGCGGATCCGAGAGCGGTGTGGACAACCGTGGCCACCGGAGCAGTCGGTCCACATCGTCGGGCCTCCGAGCGATGACTCGGTGCCGACGCTCGGCTCGAAGGGCCCCAGACCCGCACCTCGGCACCGAGGTGTTGGGGTACCCGGGCCCTCGCTGGACCCTGGCGCGTCGCCCATCGGCGCGCCACGGGGCGTCCGTCACAGGCACCGAGATCGGCCCCCTCCTCCCATGCCGCCTGTGGGTCTTGACAAGCACGTCGACGACCCGGAGTATGAACAGTGTTAGGGAAAACTCTCATCGTTAGAGAACGGTTGATGACAGCCACTACGGGTCCTGGTCACGTACGGGAGCGCCGTCGCGGGCAGACCCGGGCAGAGATCCTGGAGGCGGCCTGGCGGCTCTCCGAGCGCGACGGGATCGCCGGCCTGTCGCTGCGGGAGTTGGCCAGCGAGGTCGGGATGCGGGCACCGTCGCTGTACACCTACTTCGCGAGCAAGGCAGCCATCTACGACGAGATGTTCGCCGCCGGCTATCGCGAGCTCGACGCTATGGAGGCGGACCTCGAGGTCGATCCCGACGATCCGGTGGGCACCCTGGCGGCGAGCATCGAAGCGTTCGTCGACTTCTGTTGCGCGTCCGTGGC
>SKTG01000454.1 GCA_007118045.1 Nitriliruptoraceae bacterium | reverse complement strand
TCCGATCACCTCGCACACGGCACCTAGGCGCGCTCCGGTGGATCGTCGTCCACCGAACCGCCACGACCGTCGCGGCCGCTTCGAGGTGGTCGCTCGGCCGCGGACCCGGCGGCCTCGTTCCGTTCGTCGTCGGGACCCTGGCTGCCCTGGACGTGCTCGCCCTCGCCTCCGGCCGGGGGGTGACCGGTCGTCGCCGGAAGGATCGGTACCCCCGGCTCGGCGGCCACGGGACCCGGTCGGGCCGGCGGGTGCTGGTGCGCCCCACGCACCGGCGGCGCCGAGAGCGGACGCCGGACGGCGACGGCCGCCGCCAACGCGGTCGTCAGCGGCACGGCCATGATCAGCCCCAGCGAGCCGACCATGGTCTTGACGATCTCCTCGGCCAGCACCTCGGAGTTGAGGATCTCCAACGGTGGCAGCTCCCCCGTGGAGAACAGCAGGATCAACGCGATCGAGGCCCCCGTGTAGGCCAGGAAGAGCGTGTTGACCACCGAGGCGATGTGGTCGCGACCGACCCGCATCGCGCGGGCGAACAGCTCGGGCCAGCGCAGGCCGCGGTCGGTGTCGTGCAGGGCGAAGACCGTGGACGCCTGGCTGACCGTCACGTCGTCGAGCACGCCGAGCGCGGCGATGATCAGCCCCGCGAGGACGAGCCCCTGCAGATCGAGCCCCTCGATCGCGAAGCGTGCGAACACGGCCTCGTCGGAGGCGTAGCCGGTGATCTTGCCGCGATCGACGAACAGCAGGGCGAGCGCGACCGTCAACGTCAGCGCAACAGCCGTTCCCACGATGGCTGAGGTCGTCATCTCGTTGACACCGTGGGTGAGGTAGAGGGTGACGATCATCACGGCGACGGCACCGACCAGCGCCACCAGCGGCGGGTTCGAGCCCGCGACGATGGCCGGGACGATGAACTGCACCACGACCGCGAGCGACAGGGCGAGACCGAGCAGGGAGCGCAGCCCCTGCCACCGGGACACGGCCAGGACCGCGACGACGAAGAGGGCCAGCAGCCACGCGAGGGTGGGCAGACGCTGGAAGTCGGTGAGGTAGTAGTGCTCCTCGCCATCGGCGTCGACGGTGCGGTCCAGCGCCACACGGTCGCCCGGTTCGATGTCCGGCAGGCCGTCGAGGCCCGTCGAGAGCTCGACCGTCGCGCCCGCGTCCGGACCGTCGTGAAGCAGGACCGTCAGCTCGGCCGTGTCCCCCGAGAAACCGGACTCGGGCACGGCTTCCCCCTCGACCACCTCCACCGCGAGCACCTCGGCGTCGACCAGATCCTCGACCGGCGCGCCGTCGACGTCGGGCACGGGATCGGTTGTGGGCCACAACGCGACCATGCCGGCGACCGTCGCCAACAGGAGCAGGCCGACGACCACGATGAGGCGCCGGTGCATGCGATCGGCTGGCTCGCTGCTCACGCTCGCTCCTCGGCTTCACGTGCCGGTGACGTCGGCGCGCGAGCCTAGGTGCGTCGGTCGTCCACCTCGCCCGAGAGCCGGCGCTCGACACGACGCTGCCCGCCGCGGTGTGCGGCGGGCAGCGTCGAGCGCGGACGAGCGCGGTGGCTCAGGCGGCGCGGTCGAGCACGTCGAGCAGGCCGGAGAGGTTGTGCGCTCGGGAGGGGTGACGCAGCTTGGCCAGGGCCCGGTTCTGCATCTGCCGGATGCGCTCGCGGGTGAGCCCGAAGTACTCGCCGATCTCCTCGAGCGTCTGTGGCTCCTGGCCACCGAGACCGAACCGCAGCACGAGGATGATCCGCTCGCGGTCCTCGAGCGCCTGCAGGGCGGCGTCGATCTGGCTCAACGCGTCGCCCTCGAGCGCGGTCTCCGCCGGGTCGATCTGGTCGCTGTCGGCGATCAGATCCCCCATCGTGGCGTCGCCGTCCTCGCCGATCGGCCGATCGAGGCTGACCAGCTCCTGCATGGCGTCACGGACCTCACGCACCCGGTCGGCGGTCAGGCCGACCTCCTCGGCGATCTCGTCCTCGGTGGGGTCCCCGCCCTTCTGCTGGCGCAGCCGCAACTCGGCGGCGCGCAGCTTGCCGTACAGCTCCCAGACATGCGCCGGGACGCGGATCGTGCGGCCCTTGCTGGCGACGCCGCGCTGCAAGGCCTGCCGGATCCACCACACGGCGTAGGTCGAGAACTTGTAGCCCTTGGTGTGGTCGAACTTCTCGACCGCACGCAGCAGACCGAGGTTGCCTTCCTGGATCAGCTCGATGAAGTCGAGATCGCGGCCGGAGAACTTGCGCGCCTGCGGCACGACCAGGCGGAGGTTGGCCTGGACCATGGCCTCCTTGGCGCGCTCGCCGTCACGGCTGATGGAGCGCATGCGCGCCTTCTTGGCCCGCGTGAGCTGCTTGCCGCGTTCCTTGAGCAACGCGTCGGCTGCCATGCCGGCCTGGTACCGCTTGGCGAGGTCGGCCTCGTCCTCCTTGGTCAGCAGCGCGTGACGTCCGGCGTCGTTGAGGTACTGCCGCACGAGGTCGGTCGTGAGCGCCGCGGAGCTGTCGGCCGCCGCCACCTCCTCGGGGGCGTCGTCCGCGACGTCGTCGATGATCTGGACGCCCTGGTCACCAGCGGTGACGATGGCGTCGTCGACCCAGTGGGCGCCGTGCAGCTCGGGCACGTGCAGCTCCTGCAGCTCCGAGAGCAGCACGTAGCCGCGCTCACCGGAGCGCTCGAGCAGTTCCTCGACGGCCACCTCGGCGGTCGGAAGGTCTGTCGGGTTCACCTGGCCTCCTCGTAAACGATGGGAGCGAAGGCACGTCGGAGGGTCGAGTCGGACCCGTTTCTCGCCGGTCTGCTGATCGCAGTCTGCTCGGTGCCAGCCGCGTTGTGATGACCCTCGCAGACCTGGTTCGGAGCCGGCGAGCATCTGGTGCCGACCAACGGACGTGGTGCGGTCGTGGGCCGGGTCACTCGCTCGGCGATGGTGGTCGTTCGGACGGGGTTCCGGCCGGCATCTAGCCTTCTACCTGGGCAACGCGAGCGACGCCACTGCGCGTCCGCCTGGTGAGACATCGTGCGTTCAGCGGACCCTCAGAGCGTTCTACGCGCGCACCGTTCGCGCCGCCGTCGCGGCTGGGGCTCACCGCGGCAGGTGGACCGCGACCGCGGTGCAGGCGACACCCTCGGCGAGCAGGCGCGCCCGGTGGGCCTGCTCGGCACCGGGCACCAGTCTGCCCCGGGCCGTGACCACGCGCCACCACGGCACCGCGTGGCCGTGCTGGCGGAGCACCTGGCCGACGGCGCT
>SKTG01000154.1 GCA_007118045.1 Nitriliruptoraceae bacterium | reverse complement strand
TCCCGGCGTCGACACCGTGATCGCACCGTCGGCGACGGTCCAGGTCGAATCGGTGACCGCTCCGGCGAGCTGCTCGTCGTGCGTGACCAGCAACAGTGCACCCGGCCAGTCGCGTAGCGCCACCTCGAGCCGTTCGATCGAGGGAAGGTCGAGGTGGTTGGTGGGTTCGTCCAGGACCAGCACGCTCGCCGAACCCGACAGGAAACGCGCGAGGGCGAGCTTGCGTGCCTCTCCCGGTGACGGCAGGTCGCTGCTCAGCACCCGCTCGGGGTGCACACCGAGGGTCGCGAGGGTCCCGAGGACACGTCCCCGCTGCTGGGGCTCCAGCGTGGCGACCGCGGCCGTCACTTCACCCGGATCGGGGAGTACCTGCGGTAGCTGGCCGATCCGCTCATCGGTGGTGGCGAGCACCTCGAGGAGCGCCGCGATCAGGGTGGACTTGCCCGCACCGTTCACGCCATCGATCCGGACCCGCTGACCGCGGTGGAGCGCGACGTCCACACCGTGCAGCAACACGTCGCCGCCGGCGTGCGCCACATCGCCCGAGAGCTGGACGAGCACCCGTCTGCCGGTCTCGACGTGGCGGAACCCGACATCGCCGCCGGGTTCGCGTCGCATCTCGAAGCCGTCCTCAGCGGCCTCGGCTCGGCCGACGCGCGCGTTCATCTGCCTGACGCGGCGGGCCAGCGCAGCCTCGGCCTTGCGCTGCGCGAACCTGCGTCCAGCTTCGCGCGCATCGGGCTGCGAAGCCCCTGCGAGGCGCCGCTCGCGTCGCGGTGCCACCTCGGAGCTGTGCCGGTCGCGCCGGACGTCGGCCAGGATCCGCTGCTCACGCTCCACCTCACGGCGAGCGCGGTCGTGGGCGCTGCGTTCGGTGTCCTCGCCGGCACGCCATCGCTCGGCCGCCTCGAGGTAGCTGCCGGCCTGCAGTTCGAGTCGGCCGTGGTGCAGGCGCGCCGTGCGATGGGTGAGCCGCTCCAGTACGCCGCGGTCGTGGCTGACGATCAGTCCGAGTCCGTGGAAGCCGACCAGGACGTCGACCAAGAGATCGCGTGCCGCCGCGTCGAGGTGGTTGGTCGGCTCGTCGAGCAGCAGGACATCGGGCTCGTCAGCCAACGCTGCCGCGACCTGCCAACGTTTGCGCTGGCCCGGTGGCAGGACGGCCCAGCCGCGTCCCGACGACGGATCGAGGTCCTCGGGACGCAGGTCGAGACGACGCCGCAGGCGTTGGGCGGCGCCGTCCCACCGCTCCGCGAAGGTTCGGACGTCGCCGGTCGGCTCCCCGGTGTCCTGTGGGACGAGCCGTGGCGGCAACGACGCGTGCACCTCCACGTGGCCAACCGTGGGTACGAGTTCGCCGGCCAGCAGGCGTAGGAGGGTCGACTTGCCGGCGCCGTTCGCGCCGACGAGGCCGATGAACGGGCGGGGTTCACCCGGCTCGGGAGCCGCGAGTTCGAGGCTGGCCTCGTCGAGGATGCCGGCGGCCAGGGTGTGGGCGTAGGAGGCGCCCCGGACGTGCAGGGAGGTCACGGTAGGTCCTCGGTGCGCAGCCGGCGACGGCGCGCGGTCCAGCTGACGCACAGGCGTCAGCGACGGCGGGGTTCAGCCGTGGACCCTCAAGGAACGCTCCGCGGACGGGGACCTGGAGACGACCGGCGGCGAGTCGCGGCTCGCAGCGCGGACACCGGTCAGCATAGATGCTTCTCGATGGAGCCACACGAGCAGGACGAGATGCACATCCGATACGCCGCTCCCTCCGGGCTCGCCGTCGCGGGGCGGACGGAGGCGGCCGGCCACCGTGGGTCCGGCGCACGCCCCGGGTGCCGTCACCCGCGGCCCAGAGCCTGGCCACGGAACTGCGCTGCCGATGAGGATGGCCTACGAGTGGGCATCATCGACGGACACCGCGCAACAGATCGGGGTCGAGCTCGCCCCCGCCGTGCAGCACGCTGATGTCTCCAGTGGTCTCGATCACCACCGCGTGGACCTCGGAGTAGGCCAGGACGTTGGCCTCACGCAGCTTGCCATGGAGGTCCTCGAGCGTGACCCGCGCGACCGCGAGGTTGTCGTGCAGCACCCGTCCGGCGTCCATCAGCAGCAGCGGCGAGTTGTCCACCGCGCCGCGGAGGAGCCCGCGCTCCCTGAGCTTCGCCACCACGAACTGGGCCAGGTAGAGCACGGCCACACCGATCGTGACCGTCACCAACGAGGCCTGGCCCGCCGCCACCGACGCGATCAACGACCCGATCGCCACCGTCATGGCGAAGTCGAACGCGGACATCTTCGAGAAGCTGCGCACTCCGGCGATGCGTGTCGCGACGATGACCACGAGGTAGATCGCCAACGCCCCGAGCGCTGCCGCGACCAGCTCGGGGCCGCTCGCACCGAGATCCGAGAGAACCGAGTCGAGCATCGTCTTCCTCCTCGTCGGCCGAAGCCAGGGTCTGACCGTACTTCCATCGAGACCGGCCCCCAGCGCCGCGGGACGCCGACGCCCCGGCGCCCCGGTCGTCCGGAAGCACGTCACGGCGCGCGTACCGGACGTTCGCGCAACCCGACCTGACGTAGGCTGTCGTCGTCGAAGGCTGCACCCGATGCGTGACGAGGCCGAGGGTCCGGGCTGGGCCGGAGACGAGTACGCCGAGGAGTCCAGCCACCATCGCCGCTTCGACGACTGGTTCCTCGACCACCACACCCCACGACCCCACGACCGGGTGGTCGACGCAGGCTGTGGTTCGGGTGAGTTCACCGCACGCCTGGCGAGCCTCACGCCCGACGGTCACGTGATCGGTGTCGAACCGGATGCCTCGATGCTGGAGACCGCCGACCGGCACGTGCGGGACAACCTCGAGTTCCGTCGGGGGCGCGTCCAGGAGCTCGACGATGTCTGCGAGGCGTCCTGGGCCGACGTCGTGGTCAGCCGCTCGGTGTTCCACTGGCTCTCGCTCGCCGACTACCTACCCAGCTACGAGGCGGTCCGGCGGGTGCTCCGCCCAGGTGGCTGGTTCCACGCCGAGTCCGGCGGAGCGGGCAACGTCTCACGGCTCGCACGGGTGCTCGACGAGGTCGCGACAGGGTTGGGACTCGCGCCCGCGACGGTGAGCTTCCCGGATGCGGGGTCGGTGCTCGAGCTGCTCGAGCAGGCGGGGTTCGAGGTGCCCCGGTCGGGCGTGACGACGGTCGCCCAGCGTCGCTCCTTCGACCGGCAGGAGCTGACGGGCTTCCTCCGTACGCAAGCTGCCCTCGCCTACGGCCTCGGAGCCG
>SKTG01000151.1 GCA_007118045.1 Nitriliruptoraceae bacterium | reverse complement strand
CCTGCGACACCGCCCCGTCGAGCCGTTCGAGCGGCTCGACCAGCACCCCATCATCGGTCCCGAGCGTCGCCGCCGACGCGCCAGCCGCGGCACCCGTGTCACCCGCAGGCTCCTGCGGCGGGCCACCGGCACCCGACCTGCCGTCCAGGCGGTCCGTGTCGGCCGGATCCGACCTGCGGGGGCGTGGGTCCCTGCCGGCAGCGACTGCACGGTCGCCGGCGGCTCCCCCCGCGGGGACGCGTCGGGTCGTGGCGGCCCCGGGACCGGCCGAGGACGGTGAGACGACCTCGGGATCGACCGGAGAGGTCGCCGCCGTGTCGGTCAGGGCGGGTTGCCAGCTCCCGCGGCCCTCCCGGACCAACCGGACCTGCTGCCCGTCAGCGGGGCGATGAGGGCCGATGCGGAGGGACGAGCGCACGCGGGTTCGAGCGTGCCCGAGTGCTCCGGCCTGCCCTGAGCCGGAGGACGGGGCGGCGGCGTGCGGGGTGGGTGCCCGTGTCGCCGTCCACGTGCCTCGGGCCTCCACAGGTGTCCCCTTCCCGGCTGCACCGCCGGTGCTGGATAACGTGGGATGTACTGTAACGCCCGTACAAAGGTTCCCTAAGCCCGTTCTGCCGACGTTGTGGACGATCCACCGACACCGCTGCCGACCTCGCTCGGGCGCCCAACCGACGTCCGGCGACCGGCCCGCGAGCCGCCAGCGCTCGCGCGCCACGGGATCGATCGACCGCCCACCCACCCGCTGCTCCACGCCGGCCGTAGCGACCGGCAGCCCATCGGAACCGCCGAGAACCACCCACGGAGCGCCCCTGGCCCCGCGCCCCGCGAGCTCGGCGAGCAGGCGGTCTCAGCTCACCGTTGTCAGCGTGTCAGCGTGATCACTGCGGAAGCGCACCCCGACACCGGGCTCCTCGCCGGGACGCAGGTGGCCGTCCACGATCGCCGGCGGCTGCTCGTAGAGATCGTCCCACCAGCCGGGCATGTACTCGGCGACGTACCGGTTCGGGCACGCGGCGAGCAGGTGGATGCTGACCTCGAGGAAGAGGTGGTTGGAGACCGGCAGGCCGGCGAGCTCCGCCTGGACGGCTGCGCGCAGGAAGCCCGTCGGTCCGCCGCAGTGCTGGAGGTCCGGCATCAGCACGGCGGCCGCGTCGTGCTCGATCAGCGGACTCAGGCCCTCGGTACCGAAGACGCTCTCGCCGGCCGCCACCGGCGTGTCGATGGACGCGGCGATCTGGCCGAGGCCAACATGGTCGTCGACCGACACCGGCTCCTCGATCCAGAACAGACCGAGCTCGTCGAGCGCGCGCGTCGCCGCCAGCGCGTCGATGCGGGACCAACCCTGGTTGGCGTCCACCAGCAACTGGGTCTCGGGGTCGAGCGTTTCACGGACGCGGGTGACCCGCGCGAGGTCGTCCCGCCAGTCCGGCGATCCGACGCGCATCTTGTAGTGACGGAAGCCCTGCTCCTCGAAGCTCGACGCCTCCTCGAGCAACTCCTCGACGTCGAGGGCGAGCCAGCCGGGTTGCGCATAGACCGGCACCTCGGTCGCCGTGCCGCCGAGTACGCGGAACAACGGTCGGTCGAGCGCGCGGGCATGCAGGTCCCACAACGCCGTGTCGAGCGCCGCCACCGCCAGCAGGCCGATGCCCGAGTGGCCCGTCAGGGCGAGCCGGCCTCGCATGAGGGCCCAGAGCGAGTGGATCTCTCGCGCGTCCCGGCCGTGCAGGCGCCCCGCGAGGTCCTCGATCACCTCGCAGACGGCGCGTGCCTGACCGGCAGCCAGGGTCAGGGCCGCCCCCTGGCCCTTCACCCCCTCCGCGTGGACCTCGACCAACGCGTTGTGGGTGTGGGTGGCCTCGTGGATCGCCGAGCGCATCGGCCGGCGCATCCGCACCGGGGCGTGGCCGACGAGGATCCGGTCGATCCGCATGCGTTGTCCTCTCGTGGCCGTCCGTCGGTCCCTCACGTCGTCCTTCGGTCCCTCACGTCGTCCGTCGGTCTCTCGGCACCGTCCGTCGGTCCGTCGGCGCGCCCCGCTGCGTCGCAGCCAGCGTCCGGACCTCGTGCTCAGCCGGCGGTATCGACCGCCTTCGCACCGCGTCCGCCGTCCCAGTCGGTGTACTGGTAGGGGTTGTCGAACAGCTCCTGCTCGGGCAGCTCGGGTGACATGCCCTGCCGCCACTCGTCCTCGCCCATCTCGGAGCGTAGGTAGTCGATGGTCCGACCGACCTCCTCCTTCGCGCGCCGGAGGTCGACGTCGACGAGCTCGTGATCGAACTTCACCGCCCGGCCGTCGACCAGCACCGTGTGCACGTCGGCGCGGCCCGCCTGGAAGGCGATGTGGCCCGTGGGGTTGAGGATCGGGTACATGGCCGGGGACCGATCGTTCCTGAGCAGCACGAGGTCCGCGCGCTTGCCCGGTTCCACCGACCCCACCAGATCATCCAGCCCAAGCGCTTTGGCGCCACCGTCGGTGGCCCAGCGCACCACGTCGTCCGCACGCAGGGCGTTGTTGACAACCGTGTTGCCCTCGGCCTGTGCTTCGAGGTGCTCCCGGCTGCGGTCGGCGCTGAGCGTGGCCCTCATGGCGGAGAACAGGTCCCCGCTCCACCACACGCTGGTGTCCATCGACAGCGAGACCGGGATGCCGTGCCGACGCAGGGCGAACGTCGGTGGGTAGCCCTGACCGGCGCTCTGCTCGCTCTCGGTCGACACCGAGGCGTAGGCACCCGAGGCGGCGATGCGCTGGTACGAGTCGTGCGACAACGATGCCGCGTGGACGTAGGTCACGTCCGGCGTCATGAAGCCGTGGTCGCACATCAACCGGATGCTCTCGTCCGTGGTCGCGCCCCAGACACCCGCGTGCGTGCTGACGGGGAGGCCGAGCTCACGGGCCGCCTCGAACGCCGGCTTCTCCGGGAACTCGGGGTCACCGGTCACGTCGAAGGCGAACTGCACCTGCATCAGCGCGTCGTGGCTGCCGCGGTTGCGTTCCATGAAGGAGCGCACATCGGCGCTCGGCACCCACTCCCACGGACCAGCCTGGATGTTGCCGTAGGCGAGCACGTGGCGGCCGGGAACCGATCGCAGGGCGTCGGCCGCGGCCTCCGCGTGTTCCACGGTCTGCAAGCCGTGTGACCAGTCGACGACCGTGGTCACGCCGGCGTCGAGCGCCTCGACGGCGGCCAGCAGGTTGCCGGCGCGGATGTCCTCCGGCCGGAAGGTCTTGCCCCACTGCAGGTAGTAGAAGACGAAGTACTGCGTCAGCGACCAGTCCGCGCCGTAGCCACGCATCGAGGTCTGCCACATGTGCCGGTGCGTGTCGATCATGCCGGGCATGACGATCCCGCCGGCGGCGTCGATCTCCAGCGCACCGTCGGGGACCTCGAGGTCCTCGCCCACGTCGGCGATCTCGCGGTCCACCACCAGGACGTCGCAGGCCTCCCGGACCGTGTCGGCCCCGTCCATGGTCACCACGGTCGCGTCGCGGAACACCAGGGGCCGTCCGGTGTTGAGCCGCTCGGCCGTGGCCTGCTCGTCCTGGGACATGGGTCGCCTCCCTGGTTCCTCGCGCAGCTCCCCGTGCGCGAACGGACATCTCTCCGCTGAGCGGACACGCCATGTTCTGCGAGCGGTGGCCAGCTGTCAAGGGTTGCGTGGCCGGGCGTCGCTCCTCCATCGCTGGGAGGGTCGACATCACGCCGCTGTGCTGCGAAGCTGTCCGCTCAGCGAACATCCGACACCGTGGAGGCGATCGATGACGATCTCGCCGTACGTCGCGCGCGCCGCCGGCGTGCTGCTGGCCGCGCCGTTCATCGTGCTCGGTCGTGAGGCGGCCGTCGACCCGGGTCCGCGTACCGGCCTGGCCGAGCAGCTCGGCGTCCCGCGCCCGGAGCTGGCCGTACGCGTCAACGGCGCCGCGATGGTCGCCGGCGGGTGCGGGCTGGCGGCCGGGATCCTGCCTCGCACCGCCGCGGCCGGGTTGGCGGTGTCGTTGGTGCCGACCAGCCTCGCCGGCCACGCCTACTGGCGGGACGAGGATCCGACGGCCCGGAAGGTCAACCGCATCCACTTCCTCAAGAACCTCGGGCTGGCCGGAGGTCTGCTGCTCGTGGCCGCCACGGGGCGCCGGGACGGGTGACGTGACGTCGCCTCCCGCGGCGGTCGGGTCGGGGGAGCCAACGGGAGGAGCTCGGATGGGTCGTGAGGACGGTGGCCGGGACTTCATCGAGGCGCTCGCGCGCGGACTGGACGTCATCCGTGCGTTCGACGCCGAGCACCCCGCGATGAGCCTGCGCGAGGTCGCCGAAGCGGCCGGGCTGGCGCGGCCGACGGCCCGCCGCGTGCTGCTCACGCTCGAGCAGCTCGGCTACGCCCGGGCCGACCGCGACGGCTGGCGCCTGACGCCGCGCGTGCTCGAGCTCGGGACGGCGTACGTGCAGTCGCAGGGGCTCTGGGAGCTCGCGCGACCCCACATGGAGGCTCTGGTCGCCCGGACGGGCGAGTCGAGCTCGATCGCGCAGCTCGATGGTTCCGACATCGTCTACGTGGCGCGCGTGGCCGTACCCAAGATCATCACCTTCTCCGTCTCCATCGGCACGCGGTTCCCGGCCCTGCAGACCTCGCTCGGCAGCGTGCTGCTCGCCGCGCTGTCCGCCGAGGAGCTCGAGCGAACACTCACGACGCCGTCCCGCTCGGGGATCGAGCCGAGGTGGCAGCCGACCGACGAGGAGCGTGACCAGCACCTGCGCGAGGTGCGGGCCCGCGGTTGGGCCGTGGCCGACGAGTACCTGGCGGCGGGCATCCGCTCCGCGGCCGCGCCACTGCGCGACGGCGACGGGCGGGTCGTCGCGGCGATGAACGTCACCGTCCACGCGGCGGAGACGCCGCTCGAGGTGCTGGTCGAGCAACACCTGCCCTGGCTCCTGGCCACCACCGGCCGCGTCAGCGAGGACCTCGCGCTGCGGGGCTCGGTCCCGCAGGTCGATCGCGTCCCTGGAGCGCCCTGAGCCGGCCGGGCCTCGTCTCTTGACTTCGCAGAGCTCGCGCAGCATCCTTCGGACACGTGTCCGCATACCGGTCAGCCAGGTCCGACCGTCGAGCCGTAGCGCCGAGCCGCACGGCCGAGCTGGAACGTCGAGTTGGAGCGCAGCGTGGAGCACCCTCAGGACGACGCTGGGTCGTCGGGACCTCTGGCCGGCCTGCTCGTGGCCGATTTCTCCCGCATCCTCGCGGGCCCGTACGCGACCATGCTGCTGGCCGACCTCGGCGCCGAGGTCGTCAAGGTGGAGGGGCCCGCCGGCGACGACACGCGGACCTGGAAGCCGCCCGTGCGCGACGACCGGTCGACCTACTTCCTGGGGATCAACCGCAACAAGCGCTCGGTCGCCCTGAACCTCAAGGACGAGGGCGACCTGGAGCTGGGACGCGAGCTCGCGAGGCGCGCCGACGTGCTGATCGAGAACATGCGTCCCGGCGGGATGGCGCGGTTCGGCCTGGACTACGACACCGTCCGTGCGACCAACGCGAGCATCGTCTACGCCTCCATCTCCGGGTTCGGCACGAGCGACGAGGGCGCCAAACTCGCGGGCTACGACCTCATGGTGCAGGGCATGGCCGGGCTGATGAGCCTGACGGGCAGCCCGGATGGGCCGGGCTACCGGGCCGGGATCTCGGTGTTCGACGTCATGGCGGGTATGCACGCCACGATCGGGATCCTGGCCGCCCTCAAGCGCCGCGAGGCCGACGGCGAGGGTCAGCACGTCGAGGTCAACCTCATGTCCTCCGCGTTGTCCGGCCTGGTCAACCAGACCAGCGCGGCCGTCGCGGGGGGCGTGACGCCCTTCAGGATGGGCAACTCCCATCCGAGCTTGTTCCCCTACGAGCCGCTGCCCACCGCCGACGGTGAGATCATCGTCATCGCCGGCAACAACGGCCAGTTCCGTGGGCTGTGCGAGGTCCTCGGCATCCCCGAGGTGGCCGACGACGAGCGGTTCCAGAGCAACGACGCGCGGACCGCCCGTCGTGACGAACTCCGCCCCCTCCTCGTCGAGGCGCTCGCCCACGGCACCAGCGACGAGTGGTTCCAGCGCTTCCGCGACCGGGGCCTGCCGGGCGGGCCGGTCTACACCGTGCCCGAAGGCATCGCCTTCGCGGAGGAGATCGGCCTCGAGCCGGTCGTCGAGGTGGGAGAGGGCGGGGCCGCGATCCCCGCGGTCCGCAACCCGATCACGCTCTCGCGCACGCCGGCCGACTACCGCTACCCGCCACCGGAGCTCGACGAGCACGGCGCGGACATCCGGGCCTGGCTCGGTGGGAGCTGACCGACCAGAGGGAGGAGCCACCGGTGGGCGAACCCGACGAGGGTTACCGCACGTCGCTCGGAGCGTCCGACGCGACCACCATCACCCTGCTCGGCGAGGACCTCGCGGAGGACGTGATGGGCACGGTGGGCTTCGGTGAGCTCGCCTACCGGCTCCTCACCCGCCGGCGACCGGAACCCGGACAGGTCCGGGTCTTCGAGGCCGTGCTGGCTTCGCTCGCCGACCACGGGTTCGTGCCGACCTCGATCGCGGCACGTCTGACGCTGTTGAGCGCTCCGGACGCGCTCCAGGGGGCCGTCGCCGCGGGCATCCTCGGCGGGGGTTCCCGCTTCCTCGGTGTCACCGAGGACTCCGGCCGCTTCCTCGCCGACCAGCTGGCTGCCCACGACGTCGCGTCGGGGCCGGACGGCGCTGCGTTCGCTGACCAGGAGTGGGACGAGCTCGCTCGTCGCATCGTGTCCGAGGAGCGGGCCGCCCGACGGCTGATCCCCGGGCTCGGTCACCCCACCCACACGGCCGATCCGCGGGTGCCGCGGCTGCTGGCGATCGCCGACGAGGAGGGCCTGCGCGGCCCCCACCTGCGCCTGTTCGAGGCGATCGGACGGGTCCACGGCGAGATCCTCGGCCGCACGCTCCCGCTCAACGGCGCCGGGGTCGGCGGGGCCGCGCTGGTCGACGCCGGCATCCCGTTGCCGTTGCTGCGTGGCGTGGCGCTGTTGGCCCGGACGGCCGGCGTGCTCGGTCAGCTCTCCGAGGAGCTCGAGCACCCCGTGGCCCGTGACATCTACCTGCACGTGCACGAGAACACCCGGTACGTGACGCCCGAGGGCTGAGGTGGCACGCCGGCGACGGCGACCAGAGGAGCGAGGACGATGGCCGAGGTCGTGGCGGTGGTGGCCTCAACCCACCACCCGTTCTACTACAAGGCGAGCACCGCGCCCCCGGAGCAGCGTCCGCCGTTCGCCGACGAGTGGGTCAGCAAGATCCTCTCGTTCCGGGAGACGCTCACGCGCGCCGAACCCGACGTGCTGGTGATGGTGGGCAGCGACCACTTCCACCAGCTGTGGCTCGACAACATGCCGCAGTTCCTGGTGGGCAAGGCGCCCTACTACGACGCCAACTTCTACAACGAGGAGCGCGAGTTCGGCCTGCCCCGGATGCTGCTGCGTGGTGACGAGGACCTCTCGCTCCACCTGCTGCGCAACGGGCTGGACGCCGGTTTCGACCTCGCCTTCTCCAACGAGCTGCGCATCGACCACAGCATCACCTGCCCGATCATCACGCTGCGGCCCGAGGCCGACCTGCCGATCGTGCCCGTCTACACCAACATCTTCGCGCCACCGCTGCCACAGCCCTCGCGCTTCGTGGCGCTCGGCCGAGCCATCCGCGACATGGTCGAGTCGTGGGAGAGCGACCTGCGGGTGGCCATCGTCGGGACCGGCCACCTGTCGTTGGAGCTCGGTGGGCCGCGGCAGTTCGGTCCACACGGGCCCGACCCCGAGTTCGACGCCCGGGCCGTCGAGTGGATCTCGAAGGGTGACATCGCCGGTGCGCTCGGCGAGGTCACCCTCGACTCGCTGTGGTCGCCGGGCAACGCCACCCACGGGTTCATGGACTTCATGCTGATGATGGGCGTGGCCGGCGACGACAACCCGGCGGACTACGTGGACTCGCTCGACCTGTTCCACACGATGGAGGCCTACTTCACCTGGTATCCACAGGGGGTCCCGGCATGAGCAAGTACCTGCTCAACAAGTTCCTGTTCACGGTCGATCGGGACCCCGAGCTGCTCGAGCGCTACCTCGCCGACCCGGCCGGGTTCGTCCCCTGGTGGGAGGCCGAGTGGGCCAACCGCATCCTCGGCTGTCACGAGGGTGAGGCCAGCACGTGGCTCGCCTTCGACGACCGCGAGCGCACGGCCCTGGTGGAGCACGACTACGTGACGCTGTTCGAGATGGGCGCCCACCCCTTCCTGGCGTTGACCCTGTTCATCGGCATGTACGAACGCTCCTACGATGAGCCGCTCGGGTTCCAACTCGAGTACGCGCGCAAGCTCTCGCACATCACGCTGCCCCATCCCGACATCGCGACCTGACGGAGGCCGGCCCCCGGGGTCGCCCCGTCACCACACGTCACCGCTACCCCGCCCGACCGGACGTCATCCGAACGGACGGGCGGGGTAGCGGGACGCCAACCGGCCCGCGCCGAGCCTGTCGTGGGGGATAGCGGGACCGCCGATCCTGGCGTGCGGGGTGGCGGGACCGCCGACGTCCCCGGCCCGAACCCGGCGTGAGGTCAGCCCTCGTCGTTCTCGAGCAGCACCTTGAGCTTCTCGAGGTTCGAGCGAACGTCGCGGCCGTACATCTTGACCACCACCGTGTCGCTCATCCGGCCGAAGAAGCCGCCGAGGCTCGGTGACTCCTGCTCGAAGCGGATGCGTGTGCCCTCGCCGTCCGGTTCGTAGTGCCAGGTGATGTGGAACTCCACCGGCGCATCGATGCTGCGGAGCTCGACGCGACGATCCTGTTCGAACTCGAGGATCTCGGTCTCCCAGTCGATCCTCTTGCCGGCGACCCGGGTGCGGCCTCGCGGACGCGCGCCCTTCTCCATGGGGCCTTCGAGCTCGTAGTCGACCATGTTGGTGTTCAACAGCAGCTGGTTGTCGGGGTCCGTCGCGAACGCGAACACGTCGGCGACGGGCCGGTCGATGTGGATCTCCTCCTCGACGCGGATCATGGGCGGTCCTCCTGGTCTCCCCCGGACCGGCGCCCGGGACCTTCCGACCCTCCGCCCCTCGGCCGGGGCCGTCAACGCCGCGCCCGCCCGCCGCAACGGTTGCGCGCGAGCGCCCGTGGTCGCTCCGGGTCAGGGTTCGCCCCGTGCGATCCGGGCGGCGAGCTCACGCAGCTTGGTGTGGGTCCGGCTGGAGGCGACGCGCAGCAGCTGGAAGGCCGCCTGCTCGTCGACGCCCTCTCGGGCCATGATGATGCCCTTGGCCTGGCCGATGACGTCCCGTGTGTCGAGCGCTTCCGCGAGGTGGTGCTCCCGACTGACGGCGTGGAGCGCGACCGAGGCGTGTGCGGCGAAGATGGAGGCGATCGTGCGGTCGTGGTCGTCGAAGGCGTCCCGGGACGCCGCGTAGAGGTTCAGGGCGCCGAGCGTGTCGTCCTCGACGAAGAGCCGGATCGCGAGCACGCTACGGACGGCGGTCTCCTCCACGGCCTGCGTGGCGAAGCTCGGCCAACGCCGTTCCGAGGCGAGGTCCCCTGTCTCGTACACCTCCTCGTCCCTGATCGCGTCGAGGCATGGGCCTTGACGGGTTCGGTCCTGGAGACGGTCGAGCGCTTCCGGCACCGGGTCGCTCTGGGCTGGCGTCTCGAGGTGGCCCTGGACCACGAGCGAGAGGCCCGCGTGGTCACAGCCGTCGATCGTCGCCACGGCCAGGTCGACGATGCGTTGCAGCGTCGTCTCGACGTCACCGGCCGCGACCAGCTCGCGGGCGACGGCCGCGAGGTCCTCGGCGAGGCCCTCCTCGTTCGTCGTGGCCGACGCCTCCGGGCGTAGCGGTTCGACGTCCCGATCGGCGAGCCCCGTCCGCCCGGCGTGGTCCCGGAGGATGTCGATGCTGGGGTAGACCGCGTCGGGCCGGAGGCCGGCCGCGGCGCTGAGGGTACGTAGCCAACGCGCGTGTTCGGCGAACAGCGTGGGGTCCTCGCAGATCCCGGTCAGTTGCGCCGCGTGGAGCAGGTCCACCAGGTCCTGACGGGTCTGACGGTCCAGCCGCCGGTCGGCCGGGAACGAGCTCGGCAAGGTGGCGGTCAGGTCCGGGAGGGCGTCCTCGACGGTCGCCGCCCACCGCTCCTCGAGCGACTCCAGGTCCTCGAGCGGCCGGAGAGATTCGATGTCGGCTCGACGGGCGCTGTCGCCGCCGCTCGCGGGGGACTCCACGACCCACCGAGCGAGCGTCCGCGAGGCCTCCGCGACGCTCGGCGCCCATCCGTCGAGACCGAGGTGGTGGGCGCGGCCGGCGTTCGTTCCGAAGGCGTGCCCCCCGCCGATCGTCGGGATGTCGAGCTGGCGAGCCACCGCCGCTGTGCGAGCCGCTCCGGACAGAGCCAGCGGGTACGTGCAGCTGATGGCCACGAAGGCCGGCCGCACCGTCCGCAGCTCGCGCTTCAGGTCGCCGGGTGGCACGGATGCGCCGAGGAACACCACCCGCCACCCGTGACGACGGAAGAGCGTGGCGGCCATGTACGCGGGCGTCGTGTGCCACTCGCCCTCCGCGCAGACGAGAGCGAGCGTCGTCGTCTCGTCGCTCGCGGGCGGCGTGCCGTCGAGTCGGGTCAGCGCGGCGTCGATCGTCGCAGTGGCGGCGTGTTCGCGGGCGATGGTCCACTCCCCGGTCTGCCAGCGGACCCCCACGCCGCGTTGCACGCCCGCCAGGACCTCGCTCACCACCGAGTCCAGCGACCAACCGTCGTCCACCAACAGCCGGTCGACCGCCGCCTGCACACCGGGTTCGTCCCCGCGACCGGCGTGCTTGGTGAGCGTTCGGACGGCACCGTCCAGCGTCGGTGCCCCTGGGTCGGAGATGCCCTGCTCCGGCTTCACGTCGGACTCTCTGCCGCGTCGCGGCGTCGCGAGCACCGCGCCCCCGTGGCCGACACCGATCGCTCGACGGTGCCCGCCAGTCGTTGTCACGGCACTGCGGACCGTCGGTGGCTCGATCACCGGTGGTTCGCGAGCGGCCTTGCTCGAGTCTAGCTCCGGGAGTGGTGTCGCTCCCCTCGTGTGCGGAGCAGCAGCGTCGAGCGGGGCTGTTCACCTGCCAGGCCGGGGCGTATGGTGAAGTGGGGGCGCGTGTCGTCGCCCGGAGGGTCGTCGTGCGCGGATCTCGACGGGTCGGATGGCCTCGGCCTGCGCGCAGCGCAGCCGGGCCGGTGCTCGCCGTCGCCGCCCTGGTGCTCCTCGTCGGCACGGCGGTCGCGCAGGTCGCCCCGTCGCTCGAGCTGTCGCCGGAGTCCGGTGAGGCGGGGACCGCCGTCACGGCCACGCTCGAGGGGTTCGGCGGCTGCCGAGCCGACGTCGGCGACGACGTCGGCAGTGACGCGGGCACCGTACGGCTGCTCTGGGAGGGCGACCGCGAGGTCGCGACCGGGGCCGCGGAGGGGCCCGTGATGGAGCTCGACCTCGTGGTCCCCGACAACGCGGCCCCGGGTGAACCCCGCGTCCTGGCCGTCTGTGTGGACAGCGCGGAGCCGACGGCCTCGACGACGTTCACCGTGTCCCCGGTCGTCCAACTCGTGGACGTGCCCGACGTGATCGGCGCGACACGCCAGGAGGCCCGCCGTGCGCTCGAGGAGGCCGGACTGGTCCTCGGGACGGCCGCCCCCGCCGACGGTCTGCAGGTCCGCACGCAGGTTCCCGAGCCCGGCGAGATGGTCAGCCCCGGCACGGCGGTCGATGTCGAGCTCGGGCCGGCCTCGACGGATGAGGTCGTCGTTCCCGACGTCGTCGGACGCAGCGTCGCGGAGGCGGCCACGGTGTTGGAGGGGGAGGGGTTGGCTCTGGGCGACGTGGTGGGCGACGGTGAGCGCGTCGCGGTGCAGGTGCCTTCTGCGGGTGCGTCGCTTCCGCTCGCCT
>SKTG01000162.1 GCA_007118045.1 Nitriliruptoraceae bacterium | reverse complement strand
CCGAGCGGGCCCGCCGCACGCGCAACGCCCGGAGCTCGCCCGGGCTCACACCGTACGCGGCCCGAAGCCGTCCAGGGTCGCGCGGCGGCCACTCAGCGTTCGAGCAACCCGTCGACCGCGTCGAGGAGCCGGTCGACGTTCGCGTGCGTCGCGCCCTCCCCCATCAGGCCCACCCGCCAGGCCGTACCCGCGAAGGTGCCGAGCCCGCCGCCGACCTCGATGCCGTGCTCGTCGAGCAGGCGGCGACGCAGCTTGCCCTCGTCGACGCCCTCCGGCCAACCGAACGAGGTCAGCTGCGGGAGCCGGTGGCCCTCCTGCGCGAGCAGGGTCGCGTCGCGGTCCTGGATGTGCTCCTGGAACAGCCTGCCGACCTCAGCGTGTCGCGCCCACCGGGTCTCGAGTCCCTCGGCGAGCACGCGCCGCAGGCCCTCGTGGAGCCCGATCAGGGCACTGATCGGCGCGGTGTGGTGGTAGGAGCGTTCGGCTCCCCAGTACCGGCGCACCGCTTCGACGTCGAGGTACCACGAGCGCACCGTGCTGCTGCGCCGCTCCACGACCGCCTCCGCCTTCGGACTGAACGTGATCGGCGCGAGGCCGGGCGGCACGGAGAGGCACTTCTGCGTCCCCGAGTACACCACGTCGAGATGCCAGGCATCGACCTCGAGGGGCACGCCCGCCAAGCCGGTCACCGTGTCGACGAGCAGGAGGGTGTCCGTCTCCGCCACCAGCGCGCCGACCTCCTCGAGCGGTTGGTGGGCTCCCGTCGAGGTCTCCGCGTGGACCAGGGCGACGAACTTGGTCTCGGGGTGGGCCTTCAACGCCGAGGCCACCCGCTCGGGCGGCACGACGCGCCCCCACGGTTCCTCGAGCGCGACGACGTCGGCGCCGGCACGACGCGCCGTGTCGGCGATGCGGCCGCCGAACACGCCGTTGACCCCGACGATGACGGTGTCACCCGGTTCGACCGTGTTCACGACCGCGGTCTCCATACCGGCACTGCCGGTCCCCGAGACGGCGTAGGTCAGGGTGTTCTGCGTGCGGAACACCTGCCGCAGCATCCCGGCCACCTCGTCGGCGACGCCGAGGAACCACGGATCGAGGTGGCCGATCATCGGACGCGCCTGCGCCGCCAGCACCTCGGGGTGGACGGGGGACGGACCGGGTCCGAGGAGCAACCGTTCGGGTGGGGTGGCGGCGGCGACGGGGTCCACGGCGATGCTCCTCGGGCTGAGGCTCTATGGCGGTGACCCGAGGATAGGCGGCCCACCTCCGGGCACGGCCTCGTCGCGCTCGCCACAGCGCGGGGCGTGAACGACATCGTTGGAAGACACGCTCACGCGACCTACCGTTGCCGCGTCGCCTCGTGCGTGCGAGGAGCCACACGGGCGACCAACCACAGCGACGGAGCGGAGCGGACCCGCTGGGCGTCGTCGACGAGCCGGACCGGACCCGCGAGGTCCCGGCGTCGTGGTCCACGCGCGCCACCGCCCCGTCACCGACGGCATCGGTCCGAGGGCCGGGGGAAGGCGGCGGAGATGGACGACGTGCAAGGCGTGCTCGACTGGCTCGTTGACGCGATCTGGGGTCCGGCGCTGCTGATCCCGTTGCTGTTGCTCACGGGCCTCTACCTGACCGTGGTGCTGCGCGCGCTGCAGTTCCACAAGCTGACCTACGCCCTCTGGCTCGCGCTGATCAAGCGCAGGGAGGAAGGCGCCGAAGGCGACATCTCCCACTACCAGGCGCTCTCCGTCGCCTTGGCGGCGACCATCGGCGTCGGCAACATCGCCGGGGTGGCCACCGCCATCTTCATGGGCGGCCCGGGTGCCCTGTTCTGGATGTGGGTCACCGGTCTGGTCGGGATGGCGACCAAGTACTCGGAGGCCTTCCTCGGCGTGCGCTTCCGGCGGGTGGACGCGAAGGGCGAGCAATCCGGCGGCCCCCAGTTCTACCTCTCCGAGGGCATCCGTGGCCCGCTCGGGTCCTTCCTGGCGATCGCGTTCGCGATCGCTGCTGCCATCGCCGCCTTCGGCATCGGCAACATGGTGCAGTCGAACACGGTCGCCGAGGCGGTCGGCGAGGAGTTCGGCGTCGCCCCCTGGATGACCGGCCTGGTGCTGACCGTCGCCGCCGGCATCGTGATCCTCGGCGGCATCCGCTGGATCGGCCGGTTCACGGCGCTGTTCGTCCCCATCATGGCCATCTTCTACATCCTCGGTGCGACCTGGGTGATCGCGGTCAACATCGACGCCCTGCCGACCTCACTGGCCATGATCTTCACGGACGCCTTCACCGGCACCGCGGCGACCGGTGGGTTCACGGGTGCCGGCATCCTGGCGGTGATCCGTTTCGGCGTGGCCCGTGGGATCTTCTCGAACGAGTCCGGCCTCGGGACCGGGGGTATCGCGGCGGCGGCCGCGCAGACCTCCAACCCGGTCCGTCAGGCGCTGGTCTCCATGACCCAGACCTTCCTGGACACGCTGGTCGTGGTCTCGTTCACCGGCCTCGCGATCGTCACCTCGGGTGCCTGGACCTCCGGCGAGACCGGCGCGGTCCTCACCCGGCTGGCCTTCGAGCAAGGGCTCCCCGGCGAGTGGGGCGGGCTGATCGTCACCCTGGGTGTCGCCTTCTTCGCGTTCTCGACGCTGCTCGGTTGGTCGTACTACGGCGAGCGCAACATGGACCGGCTCTTCGGCCGTGTCGCCGTGACGCCCTACCGGTTGGTGTTCGTTGTCGTGATCTTCATCGGGGCGACGCAGCCGCTCGAGCCGGTCTGGGCGTTCGCGGACATCATGAACGGGCTGATGGCGCTGCCCAACCTGATCGGACTGCTCATCATGTCCGGTCTGATCGTCCGCGAGACCCGCGAGTTCTTCGCACAACCGGACTGGCGACAGGTGGTCGCCCAGGACCGGCCGCGATGAGCTCGCCGAGCCGACCCACCGGGGTCGACCGAACCGCACGCTGAGACCCACCGGTGGGGGCGGCGTCGCCGCCCCCACCGGTCGCTCAGACGACGCGGCGCATGCGCAGCTTCGAGCCGTCGGTGATCGAGCGGGTCCCGCGCGAGAGCGCGATCGTCCCGCTGCGGACCATCTCGCGGATGCCGTAGGGCTCGAGCAGCTCCAGCATCGCCTCGAGCTTGCCGGGGTTCCCGGACGCCTCGATGATGATGGAGTCGTGATCGACGTCCACGATCTTCGCCCGGAACACGTCGGCGATCTCGATGATCTGCGAACGCAGCGACGGTTCGGCGGTGACCTTGACCAGCT
>SKTG01000314.1 GCA_007118045.1 Nitriliruptoraceae bacterium | reverse complement strand
GTCGACGCCCGCGACCTTCCCCCGCTTGATCTTCAGCTCGCCTGCTGCACCGAACTTCTCGTCGCGGTACCACGCCCGGATCCTGGCCTGATCGAACAGCTCGGTGTCGAAAGCGAACTCGCCGGCCAGGGCGAACCCCGGCCCGTCGCCGCCCGCTCGCGCCTCACCGGTGAGCTTGCCCTCACCAACGCGCTGGATCGCGAACAGGACCTCGCCGCTGATCGCGAACCCCCGGGTGCCGAGAAGCAGCTCCAGGCTCGAATCGGTGACGTCGATCGGGCCCGGGAAGGTGAACTCCCCGGTCGAGAACACCTTGCTGAGGTAGATGTCCTCGCCGTCGAGGACCAGATCGATGGCGGCTCCGCGGATCAACGGGACCGTTGGCAGCAGGCGACCCCGGCCCACCAGCCCCTTCTCCGCGTCCAGCTCGAGCTGCTCCATC
The DNA here is from genome assembly GCA_007118045.1 of Nitriliruptoraceae bacterium. Lineage (GTDB taxonomy): Bacteria > Actinomycetota > Nitriliruptoria > Nitriliruptorales > Nitriliruptoraceae > SKTG01. The sequence continues at coordinate 32,088 of SKTG01000314.1, read as the reverse complement.
TCGATGGGGCTCAGGCCTTCCATCGTGAAGCTGTGAGCAAGCTGTTGCCAGAGGTTGAGGTCGTCGAGGTAGCCCGTGTACTGCAGCCCCTGGACACGGGTGATGGGCAGCTGTACGGCGACCTCCCTCATCCCCCGGCCACGCTGTCGCCGCAGAGCGGTGCCCTTGGCTTCCCCCTTCACACCATCCGTGTAGTGCACCTCGGTGATGGTCAGGTTGCCGATCTTCCAGTCCATCCCGGTCTTGCGTCCGTCGGTGACCCCTTCCTTGGGCCCCCACGGCACGTCGATCGAGCGCCCACCGGTCGGTGACAGGTACAGGCGCAGACGATCGGCCGTGCCACCCGCGTCACCGATCTCGGCCTCGGTCATCGGCTGGAGATCGCGGACGGGATCCGCGCCCTTGACCTCCTTCGCCTCCCACCGGCTCGTCGGCGACCCCGTCACCGACAAGCCGCCTCTGAGCCGATGGGCGACGACGTGGTAGTTGCGGGCACGGACCGCGTCGAGGTCCGGAGGCTTGCCGGCGAGGTCGTCGGGCGCCGCACGCAGCACGGCTGTGATGCGGCGCCGCACCTCGTGGTTGATCTTGGAGCCCGAACTCACGTTGGCGCGCTGCTCGAGCAGCCAGAGGTTGTCGATCTGGTCCTCTCCGCCGAGTTGCCACTCATGGATGTGGTCGATGTGGAATCCAGCGGCCTGTCCCCGCCGATCCCACGTGGGGCGGATGGAGAGCCGTTTCAGCGCGCTCTCCTCGGCGATCACGGGATGAGATGAACGCGGATGCTTGAAGAACAGCGCGGTGGAACCGCCACGCTGGGCACCCTCCGGGAGGCGGCCGGAACCGCGCAGCCGACCCAGCCAACCGTCGACCGCGCTGTCGGACGCCGGGCCGACCCCGCGTTCCCAGACATCGGACTGGTGGGTGTCCCGCGGACGTCCGTACTGGAACCGCAGCGGCGCTGACGGCATGCGACGCAACTTGAACTCCGGCAGGTTCAACACCGGGACGTGGATCTCCTTCCGATCGGTGTCGATACCGACGTTGCTCGCAACGTCTCCGGGCGCCGTCCGAGCGTCGGACTGTCGCAGGACAACGTCGCGGTGGAGGCCGCCAGCTTGCTGTGCGACGTGGGTGACCTCGTGGGCCATGAGGCCGAGGTCCTGTTGCGACTCGCCCCGGCCGAGCCAGATGTCCCGACCGTGCGTGAACGCACGCGCGCCGATGGACGCCGCTGCTTCGGCCGCACTGCCACCCTCGTGCACGCGGACCCCCGAGAGGTCGAGGCCCATCCGGGGTTCGAGGGCCGATCGAGCTCGCGGCACGAGCCCACGGCCGAGCCCCGGGTTCGCGACCACCTGCTGTGCCGTCGCGGCAGAGGCGCCGCCCGAGCTGCTCCCCTCGGTGCTCGCCTGCACGGGCTCCTCGGGTTCCTCCATCACCTCGCGTTGCAGCAGCGGCTGTAGCGGCTCCACCGCGTCCTCGGTCGCGTCCCGCTGTGCGAGCGCCTGCAAGGGCTCGTCCAGCTCGTCCACGACATCCCGTTGGACGAGTACCTGCAGCGGTCCCTCGTCGGGTTCCTCGACCACCTCCCGCTGCACCGACGCCTGCAACGGCTCCTCCAGCTCGTCCACCACGTCCCGCTGCACCAGCGCCTGCAACGGGCCCTCGTCCGGCTCCTCGACCACCTCCCGCTGCACCGACGCCTGCAACGGCCCCTCATCCGGCTCCTCCACCACCTCCCGCTGCGCCAACGCCTGCAACGGCCCCTCGTCCGGCTCCTCGACCACCTCCCGCTGCCCGGTCCCGACCCCGCCGGTCGCCCCCAGCGCGGAGATGGGGCCCGCCGGCTGGCCGCTCGTGACGCGACGAGCCACGCGATCGGCTTCGGCCTCCAGCGCGTCCCCCGGCCTGCTGAGCTGCAGCTTGGGCTGGGTCACCCGCCCGTCGCCCCGACCGTCGTGGGCCGAGGCGCGGCTGGGAGCGCTGCCGCTGCTGGGGGATCCCCCACCCCTCCGCCTCGACGCGTGACGACCTTCCCGCGTCGTGCGGGTGGTGCCGTGAGCGCGCGCGACGACGCTCACCGCAGCCGCTCCAGGAACGCCTGCGATCCGTTGATCGGGGGAACGTGCCCGTCGCTGGCGAACGGCGGGATGCCGCCGGCCTTCGCGTACTCCGCGCGGACGGCCGTCTCGACCTCGGCTCGGCGGACGATGCCGTCGCCTTCGAGGGCGAGCAGCGTCGCATGCATCGCTGCGTTGCGGATCTGGCCGCCCGACAACACGCAGCGACCCGCGATGTCCTCGAGGAAGCGCGGGTGGATCCGGTGATCCTCGGGCAGGTGCAGGGACCAGATGTCCAGACGCAGCTCGGGACCGGGTTCGGCGAACGGGATCACCAGGTCCATCCGCCGCTGGAACGCGCCGTCGATGCGGTCGCCGGCGTTGGTGGTGACCACCACGATGCCTTCGTAGGTCTCCAGCCGCTGGAGCAGGTAGTTGGTCTCCAGGTTCGCGAAGCGGTCGTTGGCGCTGCGCACCTCGGTCCGGTTGCCGAGCAGCGCGTCGCCCTCGTCGATCAGCAGGATCACGTCGAGTTCCTCGGCGACGGAGAGGACCCGGTGCAGGTTCTTCTCGGTCTCCCCCACGTACTTGTTGACGATCGCGGCGAGATCGACCCGGTACACGTCCATGCCGAGCTCACCGGCGAGGATCGTCGCCGCCAGCGTCTTGCCGGTGCCGCTGCCGCCCGTCAGCAACGCTCGGACGCCGTGGCCGGCCCGGGCACCGAACCCGGATCCGAGATGGTCCGCGATGCGCTCCCGGTTACGACAGCGACGCGCGAGCTCGTCCAACCGCGACCGGGTCAGGTCGTTCACTACGAGCTGCTCCCAGCCACCGTGAGGCTCCACCCGCGAGGCGAGCGCGTCGAGGTGCTGGCGGTCGAGCGTCCGGCAGGCGCTGGCCACGTCCGTGCTGTTCACGACGGTGCGACGCTCGAGCGCAGCGGTCGCCACGGCCCTGGCGGCCGCGGTGCGAAGGTGCCTCGGGGGCAGCCGGAACCGTTCGCTGATCGCGTCGAGCTCGGCGGGTGCGTGGCCGTCCAGCGCCTCGCGCCAGAGCCGCCGTCGCTCGGGCAGCCCGGTGGGTGGCACGTTCAGCGTGAGCACGCGATCCGTCGACGCGCTCCGCACGCCGCCCTCCCGTCCCACGATGACCACGGTGGGACGTACGGCAGGGGGCAGCGCCGGCAGCGTCACCGTCTCTCCCGGCCCGAGCTCGTACCGGAACACCGGGAGCGCTCCGAGTGCGGCACAGATCGGTCCGAGATGGGCCACCTCGACGTCACGGTCCTGCGGCTCGATCAGCAGGATCCCGCGCCCGAGGTCACGCGCCAGTACCTCGGCGATGCGTCCGCGGTCGCTGCCTCCCATCCCTCGGACGACGACCGCGTCGGCTTGGCCGGCGGCGACGATGGCCGGCACCTGCACCAGCTGCTCGTCGAACGCGACGGGGACCACGAGCTCTCGTCGACGAGCCAGCCGATCGACGGGCACGTGCCGGCAGCCCTCGGGCAGGACCGGTGGCGTGTCCCCCCGCAGCACCCCCCACAGCTCCGGCGCGACCGACAGCTGCCAGGCGGACCGTGGCGCACGGGGATCGGCGACGGTGACCACATCGGCGCCGAGCAGCTGTCGGCCCAGAGCCCATGCGTCCGCCTCGCCGCCGTTGGCGCGGAGGATCGCGGCCAACAGCTCGGTGCCGGGGCGACGTGACGGCACCGGCTCCTGCAGCTCGGCGAAGAGCGTGCCGAACCGTTGGTCCTCCTCCACGAGTCCAGCCAGCAGCAGCGCGTCGCAGCCGTCGTCGTCGAGCACCTCCGCCTCACGCAACGCTCGCCAGGGCAGCGGCGTTGCGGCGTCCACCTCCTCCCAGCGGCGCACGGCCGACCGCCACCAGGCGAACGTCTCGCTCCACCCGAGCCCGTCCGGGAGCCATGGCGCCATGGCCTCGAGGTGGTCGCGCAGGAAGGGGTAGGCCGAGAACGCACGGTCCAGGCCGCGTTCGGCATCACGCTGACGCACGTGGTCCAGCACGCGGTAGACGGCGCCGTGGTACAGCAACCGGAAGTGCTCGCGCGCCGTCCGCGGCACGTCTGCGAACACCTCGGGCACGCTCACGGTCCGCCCTCCTCGAAGTGGTAGGTGACGACCCGGCCGAATCGGGGGCACCAGCCCGGGCTCCCGTCGAGCCCCGCCAGACGCACCGGTAGCGAGGTGTCGGCCAGATCGAGCACGACGTCGACGTGCGTCCGCGTCGTGACGATGCGGGCGCGGCGCCGCAGCAGCACCGTGTCCAGGTCGTTCGCGTCCGGGTCGGCAGCGTCCCGGTCGGTGGCCTCCGGGCCGGCGGCGTCGTGGTCGATCGCCGGGTCCCCCAGGGCGACGGCGAGCCGTGCCCGCAGGTAGGGCGTGATGAGCGAGAGCCACCGGCGCGTGAGGGGACCGAGCCCGTCGAGCAGCGGTCCCGCGGTCGCGAGCGGCACGTCGCCGACCGATCGACGCCGAGGTGGTGGCGCCTCGCGTGACCGATAGGTGGCCAGCTCCGAGGTGGCCTGCGTCGCCGGGTCCTCGTCCGTCCTTCCGCAGCTGACGAGCACGATCGGCGCCCCCGACCAGACCCACAGCCGCTCGCCGGTGGCCGCCCACCAGCCCTCGTCCGCCTCTGCCCCGAGGTCACGCCACCAGGCGGGCGGCAGCCGGTAGGAAGGCTCGGTCACGCGCGGGCTGACGCGGCCGACGGACGCCCCCGGAGCTCCCGCACCGCCGCCGTCGGGCAGCAGCGGTGGCAGCTGGCCTGGTGGGCGTCCGTCCAGCTCGGCCAGGACCCGCCAGAGCGGGTCAGCCGCCACGGTGGACGCCCGATCCCCGACGAGACCCCGGGCGAGCATCTCGAGCAGCCCCCAGGCGCCCGTCCCGGTGTCCAGCCGCCAGCCCGCCTCGAAGTGGACCGGCAGGTCCAGGTGTTCGATCACGTTCACGAGGTAGAGCACGCCTCCCCACGCGGTGATGGCGCCGGGATCCCACCCGGAGCCCGGGCCATCTGCGACCTGGGCGAACGGTTCCGCACCGAGCTCGTCGGGGTCGCGCGGCGGCGGCGCGTTTGCCTCGGAGCCGGTGGCCGCGACGTCGGCCGTCGGTCCGGCATGGGATCCACGGCCCACTACCGGATGATCCGCGGCGGCGCCGGCGTCGCGGTCCGGGGGGACGTCCGTCGGGTGGCTGGAAGGTTCCCGCGGCCCGTGAGGCACCAGGCCCGACGGCCCGTGCGTGGGGGAAGCGCCCGTGTCGGCCTCCGACGCAGCCACCTCGTCCCCGGTCGTACCCGCCCCGGCCGGACCGTCGCCTTCTCGCGTCCCGTCCCGGACGGCCCTCGCCGGGCTCACAGCGAGATCACCCGGTTCGCGCGAGGGGAGGCCTGACGCGGGGTCGGTGGCACGAGCGTGACCCTCGTGAGGCGCCGCTCCGGCCGCCAACGGCGCAGCTCCTCGCGGATCCGGCTCGTGCGCCAGCTCGCGGAGCGTTGCGAGGACCTCTGGCCGCCGCGCCGCAGCGGGCCGCCGCACCAGCAGGAGCGATACCGCGAGGAGCGCGGCGTGCGTCTTGGTGGACGTCGGGGGCACGCTGTCGATACCCAACCAGGGCTCCCACCACCTCGACCCGCGAGCCATCCCACCGTCTCCGCCCCCGGATCGGGTCGCGTCTCCCGCGCTCCCCGACCCCGGCCGTACGCGGCCACCGGTCGGCAGGTCGTAGGCGCGCGCGACGGCCCGCAGCACGGTGAAGGCGTCGGTCTCGTGGAGCGACTCCACGACCGTTCCGGCGCCGCCCCACCCGGACATGCGGTCCATCGCCACCGGGACGAGCGGGGCGTTGGCGGCCAGCACGTCCGCCAGCCCGCCCCGGAAGCGGGAGGGCAGCTGCGCCCACCACCACCTCGAGCCGGCTCGCCGGGCAGCCAGGTCGACTGCCAGGCACGCCAGCAGCTCCGTGTCGTCGGCGAAGACCACGGCTTCGGCCTCGGACGGGAGGGCACCGTCGCGCGGTCGCGAGGCCCTGCCGTACCACGCCGACACCTCGTCACGCAGCCCGTCGCCCCAGCCGGAGTCGCTCGTCCGCTCGGGGTCGAAGGGCCGCCGGCCCGCGGCGCCGACCTTGCGGACGATCAACGTCGCGTTGCGCGGCAGCTGCGACGGGCGGAGCTCGGTCGCGGTCAGCGCCCGCGTGAGCTCCGAGCGCAACCGGGGCGTGTCGGAGCGAGGCCCGCGGGCGCGGACCACGCCCAAGGTCGTCTCCGGCACCACCACGGTCATCGCTCCTCGTGTGCTCCGTCGGCGGCGAACGGCAGCTCGTCGCTCACGACGAGGCCGAACGGCACGGCGCTGCTGCTCCCGGTCGCCTCCCGGTTCTCCACGATCCCGTAGACCCGGAGCGACCGCTCGGCGGTGAGATCGATCGGTGCGTGGTCGAACGAGGCACGCAGCAACGCCCCGACGCGCGACCGCGAGATGAGCGCTGGGGAGTCGTCGCCGTCACCAACCGGCCGGCGGTTCAGCTCGACCCCCTCGAAGAAGGTCGTGAACTCGAACGCCGACCCGGAGCCGGACCCTTCCTCGTACAGACCGTGCAAGGGCACCGCGGCGACAGGCGGCAGGTACCGGAACCAATCGACCGCACGGACCTCATCGATGCTCGTCGTCGGGTCGGGTCCCGTGGTCCGGTCGACGATCCAGGCGAGGTGCTCCTGGAACTGCAGCAGCCGCGCCTCGCCGATCGCGACCTGCCGGGCGGCGATCGGGACGGCCCACGGCCAGCCCGGCCCGACCGTCGAGACCGGTTCGACCGTCGGGCGACGCCGCACCGACCACACGTCGCAGAAGCCGATCCGGTCGAAGTTCCAGGCGATCAGGGCGAGCGGGACGCCGTCCTCCTCCAGCTTCGGTGCGGCGGCACGGACGGCATCCACGCCACGGGCCGACCCGGACGGGCCGGCGTGGAACGCGTCGGACGGCGCCGATCCGAACGGGTCCGCGTAGAACGCGTCGAGCAGTGCCGACCCGGAGGCGAGGTGGGCCAACAGGTTCCGGGCGAGCGATCGCTCCTGGGTCTCCTCGCTGCCGAGCATCCCGCTCAGGTCGTTCGCACTCGTTCCGCTGTCGGCCGCGAGCGTGTTCAGCTTCAGTTCGACCAGGCGGAAGACCACACCCCCGACCTCGTAGCGCGGGCCGCACTCGCTCGCAGACCCGTCCCCACCGAAGGGCACCTTGGAGGCCGACCCGCTCGTGCCCTCGCCGGGACCGATCGTGAGCAGGTAGGTCCCCGTGCCGGTCACCGCTCCCTCGACCGTCTCGCAGGGCAGGAACGTCCCGCTGCCCCCCGTTTCCCCGTCCTGTTGCGGGACGAGGCGGACCTCCACCCGCTCCGTCAGCTCGAGCACGTCCCCGCTCGCCGCGACCGCCATCCCCGGGCGCACACGAACGCTCCTGGCCGGGCTCGGGCCGGGCGCAACCTCGAGGCCGTCGACCACGCCGTCGCCGTGGAGCCGCCCCAGCGCGAGCCGGCGGTTGTGGTTGGCGGTCTGCTCGTCGCTCAGATCCTTCGCGGTGAGGACGCGACCGTTCCAGAAGGCGACGTGGCGGAGATCCTCGTGCAGCACGGGCGTCTCGAGCGGGAGCTGCTCCATGGCGTCACCTCTCCGGATCAGGCACGAGCTGCTGCCCGGCGTTGGTGTTGAGCACGAAGCGGGTGACGGTGCGCTGGTCGAGCTGCTGGCCGACGAACGTGATGCCTCGGTCCTCGGCGAGATCGGCGACCGTCATCCCGTGGTTGACCTCCTCGAGGACCTCCAGCTGGAAGCGGAAGCGCAGCAGGGGTGGTGTCCCCTGGAAGATCCGTGCCACGAAGACGTTGCGCTGCGCGCGGATCACCTCGATCTCGAACAGCTGGTGCAGGAAATCGGAGTTGGGGTCCTCGTTCTCCTCGAACACCTCGAGCGCGTCCGGTGGCAGCTGGCGGTCCCGCGTCGCGATCTCGAGCTGGTTGTCGTGCGCGTCGAGGTGGAACCAGATCACGAACGTCGACTCACGGTTGGGACCCGGGCCGAGCGCCTCGATCGTCGCGAACGGCAGCACGATCTCCGGCCGGGAGGGCGTCGGGGTCACCTCCGGCAGCGCGGCAGGTCGCCACGCACCCTGCGACCACCGCAGCACCTGTCCCTGCGATGGCTGCGTCTGCGCGACCGAGCGACCCTGCAACCCGGAGACGGTCGGCGCGGGGTAGGTGCCCCTCAGGTCCCCGCCAGCATCGCCCGTCGGCGGCTGCGGATCGCCCGGCCGCACCACATCAGCCGGACGCCACGCACGACCGTCGAACAGCAGTGCCTGGTCCTGCTCCGGCCGCCCCGCCGACTCGTCGATCGGAACCGACCGCAGCCCCGTCACGACCGGGTCCGGGTAATCCCCACCGAGGTCCCCGCCCGCCGCGCCCCTCGGTGGTTGTGGGTCCCCCGGGAGCGCGACGTCCCCCGGCCGCCATGCGCGACCACGACCGCGACCGTCGAACAGCAGCGCCTGATCCTGCTCCGGCCGCTCCGCCGATGCGTCGATCGACACCGAGCGCAGTCCGGTGACCGTGGGGCTCGGATACGTGCCGCCGAGGTCGCCACCCGCCTGGTCCCCCGGTCGCAGCACCGCACGCGGGACCCAGGTGCCGTCCTCGAAGCTGAGCGCGTCGGCGTCGTCGGCGTCGTCCACCTCGACGTCGACGAGGTCACCGAGCACGAGCCGTCGCCACTCCTGCGAGCCGGCGGCCAGCCGCAGCACCAGCTCCTGCAGCAGGCGGGTGCTGAGCAGCACGGGACGGTCGTCCTCGTCGATCTCCGGTGTGCCGTGCACGACCAGGTCGTCGCCGTCCTCGTCGACCCTTAGGTCGACCCGAGCCAACAGCAGGCACGGATCCCCTGCGACGTCGAGGCACGGCAGGCCCTCCGCCAGCTCGGGCCGCTCGGTCACCACCCAGTCGCGCAGGCGCTCGCGCAGGACGGCCAGCTCCTCCATTCCGAACGGTGGTGGCTCGGGCGGGGAGCCGTCGGGTGGCGACGCGTCGTCGGGGCCATCGAGAGCCGAGCCCACCAACAGCTCCCAGAGCTCCTCGATCAGCCGCTCGAGGCCCGGGCGTGTCTGTGGCGGGGATCCGTCGTCCGGCTCGGTGGGGGTCAGCTCCCCCACGAGAGGCGGAGGATCGAACGTCAGCTTCAGCTCGAAGCTCTCCGCGATCCGCGAGGCGACCTTGCTCTCGTCGGACGAGAGGCACTCCGCGCTCGGGACGGGCACGTCGTCGGTCGGGCACTCGCGGTAGCAGAGCACCACGTAGATCGGCAGGGTCGCGGGCAGCGAGGGTGGCGAACCGAGCCGTTGCCGCACCTCGCCGTCGTTCGTGCCCAGCCATCGCGACAGGTCCGCACACTGGGTGACGGGCACGCACACCGAGCGCCCCGCCGGATCGATCGCGAGGCCCGGCCGCACCTCCAACCGAGCGCCATCCCCGGCGCTGACCACCGAGAGGCCCGCGACCGTGCCGTAGCCGTGGAGGGCCCGGACGTCCCGGTGGTCGCGCTCGCGCAGGTGCAGCATGTCCTGACGGAACTCGTCCTCCCCCATGACCATGCCGAGGACGTGGTTGGTCCGCTTGCGCGGGTCCAGTCCGGGTCCCGCGCCGCCGCCGGCCCTGAAATCGCCCATCATCGGCCTCCCGTCCACTCGTCCGTTGCTGCGCTCGCCGGGCTGTCCGGGATGCGGTCACGACCGACGACCGTGCGATCGGCGACGTCCCAGGGCTGTCGACCCGTCAGGAACCCCGTCGCCAGACGCACCCGGTCGAGGACGACGGCCACGTAGCGGCTGCTCTCGCCGACGACCGTGTCGTGACCGAGGCGCGCCTCCCCGACCCGGAACGCCGCCAGGTAGGGCCGGACCTCGACGCTGGTGTGTCCCGGCCGCTCCATCGCCACGACGCGCTCGACCCGTCCGAGCCGTTGTCGGCGCTCCGCATCGGTCTCGTGGGGGCGCACAGGCACGAGCACGGAGAACCGGTGGGCACGACGCCGCACCGGCAGCACGATCGAGACGAACTGGATCCAGTCCCGCAGCGGCGTACCGTCCGTCGGTAGCGCGTCGGGCAGCACCACCTCGTCGAACGAGCCGGGCACCTCGCTCCCCGGCAGCTCCCACGCGTCCGCGAGATCCCGTGTGCGCCGGTAGCGCTCACGCAGGAAGCCGCGGTACGCGTCCACATCGCCCTCGACGACCTCGGCGTAGGGCACGTCGAGGTGACCGCGCACGAAGCGTCGCCAGATCCGTCGCTCCTGCCCGTCGGCCGGGAGCAGCGGCGGGAACGCCGACGTGGTGGCGGTCGTCACGTCCTCCGACTCGAGGTGGTCGCGCCAGCGCTCGTTCAGACCTGCGCCGCCCTCCTCGAGGCGCCAGCGGGGTCCGCGGATGACGATGCGCGGGCCGACCAGCTCGCTGGGGTCGCCGAAGACGACACCGGGAGCCCGCCGGGTCCGGTAGCGCTCCACCAGCCGGACCCCGAACGGGTGGCCGTCGTCGTCACCGCCGAAGATCGAGGCGTCGGGACACGGGTCGATGGCCAGCCGGACCGCCTCCTGGAGGCCCCTGGGCGTCCCTCGCCGGGAGAACAGCTCGGCAGCGTGGCGCAGGAACAGCCGTCGCCGGTCCTCGTCCCAGTCCGGGTCGAGCACCGCCCCCAACCACTCCCCGAGCCAGCCCAGCCCGTCGGCCGGCGCGGCGCCCGGGTCGAACAGGACCTGCGCGGCGGCGATGCGTCCCTCGACCTCGGTGAGGATGCCCTCGACGTTGGCGAGGTAGCGGATCAGGAACGACGCGGAGTCGGCGTCCTCGCGGTAGACGTCGGGCAGGTAGGCGTCGACGTACGAGTAGCGCGGGTAGTGCAGCCGCAGGCACCACAGACGCGGCGTGCGGCGCCCGTCGCCGCGCAGTCCGAGCCGGACCTGCGCGTGGCGCCCACGGACCTGCTGGAACAGCAGCTCCCAGGTGCCGGCCCCCTCGACGTCGGTGGAACGGTCCGGGAACCAGTGGTAGGGGATCTCCGCCCCGGAGCCGCGCAGGTACGGGCGGGGTTGCGGCGTCCAGTCGGTCCGGGCCAGCTGCTCCGGGTCGTCGGCGGCGCGGGCCTCGACGACCACCTCGGTGCCGGGCGGCAGGCAGCCGTCGAGGAACAGGCGGTGCCAGACGCAGCCGGGCTCGTCACCGTCGAGCGGGACCGTCTCGATCGTGCCGCGTTCGTCGTGCCGGGGCCGGGTGCGTTCGGGGACGGGGAGCCAGCGATCGCCGAGGTCGTAGAAGACCGTCCCCCCGTGTCGAGCGAGCGCCTTGCCGGCGAACAGGCGCAGGGGGTGGTAGCTGGTCCGTGCGGTGACCCGCTCGCCACCGTCGGCCACCTCGAAGGCGAAGACCTGGTCACCGCGGTCGTCGACGAGGTGCAGCGTCCCCCTCAACTCGGGCGAGCCGGGGTCGGACGGGACGAAGACGAGGTCGTGGCCGACCAGCACGTCACCGCCGGGCCGCTCCTCGCCGACCGTGTCGAACAGCTCGGCGAGCTCCGCCAACGGCAGCGGGAACGGCAGGCGCTCCTCGCCCCGGTAGCGCAGCACCTCGAGGTCGCCGTCCTCACCCTGCGCCTCCAGCACGAGCACGGTGCCGTCGGGCAGCGCCTCGATGCTCACGGGTCGCCGCGAGCCGAGCCGGGCGGCCATACCGGGCAGGATCGGCGAGGAGCCTCCGTCGCTCCCCGGCGGGTGGGCTCGGGCGGTGGGTGGGTCGTGGTCGCCGGAGGCGATGTCCGCATCCGCCGGGCCGTCGGGAGGGGCGTCGGTGTCGTCGTCCGGGTGGACGTCGGCGTCGTCGTCCGGGTGGGCGTCGGTGAAGTCGGGGACCGGGGGTCGCGGTCGCTGGACCCCTCCGAGGTCGCGGACCCGCAGGTAGCGGTCGAGCTGCCAGTACCTGGGCTCGGCGCCGTCCGGGACGTCCAGGATCACCACCCCACCGTCCGGTGCGGCGGCCATGTCGACCGGTGACAGGGCCTCCTCCCCGTCCGGCCAGGGGATGACGACCGGGGGGCCACCGCCGTGCAGATCGAACACGAGCAGGCCGGGCAGCTCGGGCACCCCGACGACGAGGTAGTTGTGGGCGGTCACCGTCAACCCGGCGAGGCGGCCGTACGAAGCCGGTTCGAGCTCGGCCGAGCGGAACGTGCCACCGTCGGGCGGACACGCCTCGGGCTCGTCGGTGTGCCAGTAGGGGGTGACCGAGGCGCGACCGGCGGCCTGGACGTCGATGCGGGTGCGGGTGCGATCGATCCAGTACCAGTTGCCGTAGCGGTCGCTTGCGGCGCCGCGCCGGTCGGCCGGGGTGAGCCGGTGCGCCGACCCGCGCGCCGGGAAGCGGAACAGGCGGCGACGCAAGGTCAGACTGTGGGACGCCGCATCCCACTCGAGCCGCGGATCCGACGGCTCGCCCTCGTCGGGCCCGAGCCAGTCACGCCGTCCGAGGAGGACGTGCAGGCGGGTCCCGTTGACGTCCATGGCTCAACGGTCCCTGGCACGCATCGGGGTGACGTCCGGTCTCATCGCTCAGCACTCCGGCGGGGTGATCGGGATGGGCAACGGGGTCGGCGCACCGTCCCCGGGTGGTCGTCCGGTGTCCCCGCCGCGCAGGTCCGCCACCGCCCGCGGTTCGCCCTGCTGAACGGCCAGCGCGACGAGGCGGGGCAGCTGCAGGCCGCTGAGCTCCACCCGGTCCTTCGGGGTCCCCGACGCGTCGGTCAGCTCGACGCCGTAGACCTTCGCCACCCCGTCGACCCTGGCCGCGACGGCCCACGCCTCCAGTCGCTCGACCGACGTCGAGAGCGGCCACCCCTCCTCGGCCGTGCCTCCCTCCAGCGGCGAGTAGTGCCGGCGCAGGGCCCGCCGCACCGCCTCGCGCACCGGTGCCACGTCGCGTCCGGCCACCACGTCGATGCCCACGGAGAGCCAGATGCCGACGTAGCGGGGACCGTGCACCCGCAGCTCGGTCGTGATCAGGCGACGGGGCGTGAGGTAGCGGCACACGGTGTCGAGGAAGTGGCGGTCCGGCGACGGGCTCTCCGGGTCGACCGGGTCGTGCTGCGGGACCACCAGCACGGTGACCAGCCCGGGCAGCCGGACGTCCGGCAGGTCCGGGTGGACGAGAGGGAGCACCTCGACGCGGCCGACGTCGACGCCGGGGGTGCGCCGCGCGACCTCCGCGAAGTCGGATGTGGTCACCAGCCGGTCGCGGTGCCGCACGAACGCCGGGATGCGCCGTTCGGCCTGCGCGACCGTCTCCGGCTCGGTGCCGCCCCACGTCGCCACCGGGTTGGCGACCTTCAGCCCGGACGGCAGGCTCGGTCCCTTGGTGACGGCCTCGGCGGCCACCCGCCCCGCCCGACCGCCCCCGTGGTCGTAGGTGGCCTCGATCAGCGCACCGTCCGGCGGACGAGCGCCGTGGATGCCGTCCCCGAAGACGATCTCGCCGGTCTCCCGATCGAGCGTGAACGCCAGCGCGTGGTCGCGGTCACGGTCGCCGGTCGCCGCGGCTCGGCCGTCACCCGGCGCTCGGCGCCCGTGGGGTGCACGCCCCGTGCCCGTCGGCAGCTCCGGCCCGACCACGGCCAGGTCGCTGACCTGGCGCCATGCCACCCCCGCCACCGTCAACGTCACGCTGCCGGTGAGCACCGGCGTGTTGGCCAGTTGCGCCCGCTGATCCGCGCGTCCGTCGCCCCGCCCGAGCGGTTCACCGACCACCTGCGAACGCTGCTCGATCATCGCGGCGTTGACGCCGACCCAACCCAGCCGCACCTCGGCCTGGGCGGGCGCGTCGCCCCCACCCTCGGCCGGGGCCGCCGGACGGATCCGCAGCCAGGTGACCAGCCGCTCGGCGTCGTCCCCCTCCAGGGCAGGTGGGAAGTCGCCCACACCGGCCTCGTTCGGGTCGAGGTCCCACATGCCCAGCCGGTCCTTGCCGGGCAGCTCGAGTTGCACCACGCCGGGCTCGGCCGAGGTGTCGGTCTCACCGGTCGCCGTGATCGGCACGTAGGCGGCGACACGCTCGTCGACGTCCTCCGGGAGCGGCCGCTCGACGGCCGGTCGTGAGAACCCCAGGCTCGGCGCCCGCGCCGCGATGCCGGTCTCGCCGGCCCGGGCCCTGGTCTCCTCGTCCGAGCTCTCGGGCACGACTCCCACCGTGAGGACCTGGTTCGCGATCGCCGCCCGGGTCGCCGTGACCTCGTCGGCGGAGCGGGCCAGGAGCGCCAACCACAAGGTCCCGTCCGCGGTCGTACCGAGGTCGAGCGGGTCCCCACCCGCCCCTGGCCACGTCACCGGCCGCGCCTGGTAGTACAGCGGCACGACGGCGTCGTGGAGGAAGCTCGCGTACGCCAGGTCGTACTCCGCCTGGACGTCCTCCAGCTCGTCGCCCTCGAGCTCCGCGACCGCCTTGACGTAGGCGCGCCCCTCGACCGGGAGCACGGCCAGGCCGTTGCGCGTGCGAAAGGGGATGCTGCCGGCGAGCAGGTCGAGGTCGCGCTCGAGCGTGATGGCCTCGAGGCGGCCCCGCAGGTGCTCGAAGGCGACGACGCCCTCCGCGGCGGTGGCGAGATGCGGTTCGACCCCGAGCAGGTTGAGGAACGCCCGCCGGTTGCGCTCGGGGATCCGTCGGCCGCGGTAGAGCAGGTTCTCGGTCATGAACGAGAACAGCTGGAGCAGGGTGATGCCGGGATCCGCGTCGTTGTGGTTGGTCCACTCCGGGTTGTGCACCGGGATGCGGGCCAGGACCTCGCGGAACAGCTCCTCGTACTCGCGGTCGTCGATCTCCGGCAGCGGCAGCGGCATACGGATCCTCCTCCCGGCTCAGCCGGCCAGGCGCACGGTGGTGGTGACCTGATCGGGCGCGCGAGCTGCGACGAGCACGTACTCCACCGTCACGACGGCCTGCTGGGGTTCGTGTTCGCTGGCGCGCACCCGCACCGCACCGACGTCGATGCGAGGTTCCCACCGCTCCAGCGCGTGCACGATGCGCTGCTCGATGAGCCGATGGGTCGCGGCGACGTTCGGCTCGGAGAGGAACGAGCGCAGCCCGGCTCCGAACGCGGGCAGCATCACCCGCTCACCCGGGTCGGTCATGAGCACCACCCGGATCGCATCGCGGATGTTGGCGGGGCCGGCGGACCACGCGACCCGACCGTCGGCGTCGAGCCGCGGTGGGAACGCCAGGCCGCGCCCGAACAGGGCGGCGTCGCTGGTCATCGTCTCACCCCACCTTCGGTCGGCAGATCTTGAACAGCGGGACCCAGAAGAAGACGATGTTGAGCAGCGACACGATGATCATCAGCAGGATCAGGGCGCAGATCGTGATGATCGGGATCGACAGCGTGCACAGCATCCCGAAGTCGCACGTCTGCTCGTCGCCGATGTCGCCGTCGTCGAGGTCGGACAGCTTGATGTCCTGGACGCGTTGCAGCTGCTGCCGGAGCTGCTGCGAGATCGCGACCGAGACGTTCTTCGGGAAGTTGCGCAACCCTGCCGGACTCGTGTCGACCGGCATCGCGATGCGCACCGGGCGGTACGGGGCGTCGGGGTCGAAGAACGAGGCCAGCTCGAAGGGCGCGGAGGGGTGGCTCAGCACCACCCGGTGGGACGGCGGGCAGTGCGGCCGCTCGTAGGCGCAACGCACCACGTAGACCGCGCCGGCCGTCCGACCCGCCACGGGCTGCTCGTCGTCGCCGACCTCGTCCTCGTCCCCAGGGTCCGGCTCCTGCGTGTCGGTCGGGTCCACCCCGAAGGCTGAGGTGACAGCGAGGAAGAACGCCGTGGCGACCGGTTCGACGTCCGCGGCACCGAGCAGCGAGGTGACGGCGGCCACGATCCCGGCCAGGCCGAGGGCGGTCACCAGCTCGGGTGGCTGACCGGTCCCGTCGACGACCCCCGCGCGGGCGTCGGCCGCCGCCTCCACCGCGTCGAGCCAGGTGGCGGCCGAGGTCGGTGGGAAGCCCTGCCCGTCGAGCAGTTCACGGACCTCGTCGGCGTCATCGGCGTCCTCGCCGAACCGCACGAGCTCGGTCAGGTAGTCGTCGAGGTCCAGCAGGGCGAACACGAGCGCGACGTGCAGCTCACGTGTCCTCGCCTCACGCTGCTCGTCCGGGAGGCCGAGGTCCTGGATGTCGCGGGCTGCGCGGCGGATCGAGGCGATCCCGGCGACGACCGGGTCGAGCAGCGCGAGACGCTCGTCGGCGAGGACCGCGAGCAGGTCCGGATCGTCCGGGTCGCTCGGGGGCGGCAGCGGCAGCCGGTTCCCCGCCTCGTAGGCCTCCCTGGCCGAGACGGGGACGAGGCCGGCGAGCAACCGGCGCCTGCGGTCACCGCTCGGGTAGTTGACCGGGAACAGCGGCAACCGGTCCTCGTGCGTCGCGAGGCCGCCACCGTCCACCGGCTGCCAACCCGGCCCCGCCTGTCCCGTCACCCACGCGTACTCGTGGAACGTCGCCGTGACCCGCGGATCGACCGGTTGCTGGTCGGAGACCGGCTCGAGCCGGCGGAGCACGAAGAACGACGATTCGCCGGCACCCGGGTCGATCGGTCGGTCCGGCAACCCGTACTTGCCGCACACCAGCCCGGCGCCGACGACGTAGTAGCGGCTGTGGACCGGTTGGTAGAGCTTGACGGGGGCGCTGGCGCCGTCGCCGCCGAGGCCGACGCCTTCGTCGCGCCACGTCTCCGGGGCGGCGACCACGGGCGAGAGGTCGGGCCGTTCGTCGTGCAGCCGGGTCTGCAGCTCGTCCATGAAGTCGTCGCCGGCGAAGCGCAGGAGCGCCGGACGATCGAGGTCCGTCGCGCCCGCCAGTGCCGGTCGCCACAGCGGTGGCGCGGTACGCCAGTCGATCCGTTCATGCATGGGTCACCTACCAGATGTTCCCGGCACCAGGCGTGTAGCTGGCGCTGACGACGGAGTTGGTGATCACGGTGTCGGCCTGGACCACGCCGCTGAAGCGCGACATACCGGCGTTGACGCTGACCATGCCGGCGGACACGTCGACGGAGCTCGCGCTCACGGTCACCGTCGCGGCGGCGGTGACCGTGATCCCGGAGGTCTCCAGCTTCACGCTGTTGCCGTTGGCGTCCGCGGCGGTGACGGTCCCGGGGCCGTCCTCGAGCACCACGGTCTGCCCGCCGGGGGTCCGCAGGCTCAGCTGCTCCTGGCCGGGTGCATCGACGAAGGTCAGCTCGACACCGTTGCGCGTCCGGATGGTCTTGCGCTCGTTGCTGCCGGCGCCGTCCATGCGTTCGGGCGGGGCGTCCTGCCCGTTCCAGAGCCCCCCGAGCACCACCGGGTGACGCGGGTCCGCGCCAGCGAAGGCGATCAGCACCTCGTCGCCCACGTCGGGCACGAACCACGTGCCGTGCCCCGCGCCGGCCATCAGCGTGGCGAGACGAGCCCAGGCCTCGTACCCGTCGCCGTCGGCGTCCGGCGCCCAGGGCAACCGGATCCGTACCCGACCCTGACCGTCTGGGTCGACGACGTCCACCACGACGGCGCTGTGCACCCCGTGGCAGCGTGCGGCGTCCCCACCGGGCGGTTGGCCGGCGGTGACGGCGAGGACGGCGAGCAGCTCGTCCATCAACGGCCCTCCGGCGCGAGGCCGGCGCGTTGCACGCCCAGGTGGGTGACGTGACCGGACGTGCCGTCGAAGACCTGACGGACCTCGTGCACGTGGTAGGTGCCGGAGAAGCCCTCCCCGAGAGCCCGCAGCTCGACCTTGCTGCCGACGCGGAGCCGCCCGTCCCCCTCGGCCACGATCCGACCGGTGACGAACCGACGCGCCGTCCGACGCATGACGGCATCCGCCATCGCCTGGGCCTCCGCCGTCGTGGCCGGCATCGTCCCGACGAGCCGTTCGTGCCGAGGGCCGAGCGCACGCTCCAGGATCGCCACCCCGGCGACGTCGCCGTCGAGCTCCGGTGTCACCGCGCGACCGGTCGCCTCCTGCTCGATGGCTTCCTTCGCGGCCACGTCCCAGCCACCGACGGCGACCGACGTGCGCTGGTGCGCGAGGTCGGCCAGCACCGACGCTTCGCGCAGGTCCTGTCCGTAGGTCAGCGTCACCGTGCCGGCGTCACGCCGCGCCCTGGCCTGCGCGTGGAGCACGTCGCCCGTGACCCACACCTCGGCGTCGACGGCGCGTGCCCGCTCGCGCACGAAGGCGAGGTCGCTCAGGTTCAGCTGCGCGACCACCCGGTGGCGCGGCCCGTCGACCTCGAGCTCGGCGCGCAGGCCGTGCTGCGAGGCCACGGTACGGATCACGTCGGCGTCGGTGACGTCCTCGAAGCTGCGCGTCCGTCGGGTCATCCGCAGCTGTTGCAGGCCGTCCTCGGCCAGCACGACCAGCTCCGGCGGTCGGTCGCGCGGGAAGTGGGGTTCGAGCCCGCTGATGCGCCCGTCGAACACCTCCCCCGCCCGGTCGCCGGCTCCCATGCGCAACACGATCGGCGTGCCGAAGTCGAGGTGTCGACGGTCCGAGAACAGGTAGCCGACCCCGCCGTCACGCCGCCCCCAGTTGGTGAAGACGGCCTCGCAACGCGCCAGTCCGTCGTCCGTCTCCGCCACGACCAGCGACAGCAGGTGCTCACCCAGGGCGGGGTCGTCGACACCGTCGACCGCGAGCTCCGGTCGTGCGGCGTACAGCGACGGGGTCGGCAGCATCGTTGCTCCTGAGACGACCTGGGTGGGTGGTCAGACGGCGCGGGTCCGGGCCGAGCGCGCCAGCTCGTGGCGGACGACGTCCCAGACCTCCATGGCGGGCGGTGCGGGCACCGGCGGCGCCGGGCGCTCGGTCGCGGTCGGCGCCTCGGGCTCGACCGCCACGTCGAGTTCGTTGATGATCACGCTCATGTGGTGCTCCTCGGTCGGTCGGGGTGCGCCGTCACGCGTTCAGATCCAGGAACGAGCCCGGTGGGGGTCGCCGGGCCGACTCCAGGCCGGCCTCCTCCGCGACGCCCTGCCACCCGCGCGGGTCGCCCCGGCGGGCCATCGCCTGCTGCACGCTCTCGTCCTCCCGCGGTTGGGTCCTCGGCGTCGTGCCGGGGGTGTCACGCGCCGCCGCGTCCTCCAGCGCCCGGATGCGGAACTGGATGTCCTGGCTCGTCAGGGTCAGCGAGAGCTGGGCGCGAAGGGGGCGGCCGGCGGCGGAGAAGAACTCGAGGGTCTCGTTCAGCGACTCGACCACGCCCTCGAACAGGAACGATCCCCACAGGAAGCGCACGCCGGGTGGCGCCAGCCCGCCCTCGCGCGGCTGGGGGGTGACGAAGTGCACGACGTCCGCGGTCAGGGTCCGCACGTCGTCGACGTCGTCGCGCGCGCTCGCGTCGAACCACAGGTCCAGCGACAGCTTCGTGTTGCTGCTGCCGACGAACTGGATGGCTGCGCCCGCCGGGGCCTCGCCGCCCTTCGCCGTGTTGGCGTAGGTCAGCTTCAGCGTCTCCGGGTTGAACTGGACCTCGAGGTCCTTGCCGGTGGGTTCCGACTCCTTGGTGCCGTCGCCGAGCTCGATCTCCTGCAGCCGCGCGGACGTCACCTCGACGGGTTCAGGCACGGGAGGCCACCTCCCCGCCGGCGGGACGCAAGGTCAGCACCTCGTAGGCGATCTCCATCTCCTCGATGGCCACCTGACCGTCCGTCGCGTTGAGGGTCGGTGCCCGCAGCTTCACGGGCAGGCACCTGCCCAGCGTGACCGTGAACACGGCGGTCGAGCGGTCCGTGGCGAGCACCTCGACCTCGCACGTGGCGCGGCGGTGACGTTCCCCGTCGATCAGCACCTGGTCGAACCACCGCCAGAGGTCGAACGAGGTGGTCATGCCACGCTTGAGCGAGAGGTTGGCGTACGAGACGGGTCCGGCGAGGTGGATCGGGCCGGCGTTGTGGCCGCCGGCGCGGATCGTCTTCACACCCACCGTCGACTCCAGCCCGCTGCACTCGGAGAAGGCGGCCTCGCAGAGAGGGTCCTCGGCGTCGCCGAGCGCGACACGCACGTTGAAGTTGAAGGCGCCGAACGGCCGTGTCGTCACCTCACACCTCCTCGACGCTCACGGTGCCCGGACCGGTCTGCAACAGCCGGATGGTGAGGAAGCGCAACGGCTGCGACGGTGCCACCGCGATCTCCACGACGAAGCGGCCCCGATCCACCAACGCCGGCGGGTTGACGGTGTCGTCGGCGATCACACGGAACGCCTGGCTTGGGGTCGCGCCGACGAAGGCGCCGCGCTGGTAGAGCGCGAGGAGCAGCTGCTCCAGCCGGCTGCGGACCAGGGCGCGGAACTGCGCGTCGTGCGGTTGGAAGACGTAGGTGCTGCCGTGCCGCAGCACCAGCCGTCGCAGCAGCATCATCAGCCGACGCACGTTGATCTCGCGCTGCTCCGTGTCGCGACCGAGGGTCGTGGAGCCGACCGCGACGAAACCGGAGGGTTCCTCGACGAGGACGTTGACGCCGTCGGCGAGCAGCCGTCCGGGCGCGTCGGCCGCCAGCTTCGGGGTGAGGCCCAACGCGTCCTCGAGCGGACGGTGGGCGGGCGCGACCCAGGCCCCGCGGGCCAGGCTGCGAGCCGCCATCACCCCGACCATCGGCCCGTCGGGCGGGCGCGTGTCGATGCGGACCCCGCCCGGATGTGCGGCACGTACCGAGGTCCACGGGTGGTAGAGCGCACCGCAGCCGAGGGCGTGCGCCTCGGCGGCGTCGAGCCGGGGCACCCCCATCGCGAACCGGCGGCTGGTCCTCTCCCCACCCCTGGACGTCCCTCCTCGCAGCTCCGCGACGTGGGCGTGGACGTGCTCGGCCAGCGCAGGCGCCGGTACCGCGAGCACGGCCAGGCAGTCGGCCCGCGCGGCGCAGAGCCGCAGCAGGGCCAGCTGGATGGCCAGCAGCTCGTCCGCCACCGCGTCGGGATCGACCTCCCGCGCGACCCACCTCGGGGTCTCCTCCGCGGCGACGACGATGGTGTTGGACCAGGGGCCGTGGGTCGCGCGCCCTGCGGCGTCGACGCTGCCGACACGGACGCGGTGGTAGCTCGGACCGTGACGACCCGGCGGTACCTCCACGCGGTCACCGGCGTGGGTCACGACGATCACCCCGGCCCGGAAGCTCGGATCGGGCGAGGAGGCGAACTCGCTGCGGGTGCTTGCACCGGGCCGTGTCCACGTCAGGGTGCGTGTCCCCGTCGCGTCCGGCCCGTCGGCCGTGAGCACCGGCGCCCGCGGCAACGGTGTGACGTCCCGGAAGGTCGCGGTCGGCAGGAGGACCACCTCGGTGTTCGACCACGGACCGGCGACCCCCTCCCGGACCCCACGGACCCGGAAGAAGCGCAACGCGGGACAACCGGGGGGGACGCCGACCTCGACGAACGAGCCGTTCCCGGCGTCCGCCACGTCCTCGGCGAGATGGGTGCTGCGGTGCACGCCGGCGGTGAACGCGGCGTCGCTCGCCTGCTCCAGCTCGAACGCCGTCGCGCGCGCGAGCTCCGACCACGTGACGACGATGGCGCCATCACTCTGCTCTGAGACGTCGAGGTGTGGCGCGCCGAGGGGCTCCTCGCGTTCGACGACCTGCTCCGTCCAGCCGGGGTGCACGGCGTCGGGCACCGCGACGAGCGTGACATCGTCGAGGTCGAGCAGGCGGTGCAGGCCACGCAACGGCCTGGGCGTCGCGGCCACGTGTCGGATCGTGAACGCCTTCTGCGGAAGGGTGCGCACGCTCGCCGTCGCGAGACGGTCGTCGAGGAACAACCACGCCCCGAACCGGTCGAGGCCGTCCCGGGCCAACCGGCTGCGTGGGTCGGTCGGCCCCAGTGCGGAGCCGGATCGCGACCGGTCCGCCACCAGCGCCATCCCGAGGGGCACGTGGTGCCTGCCGGCGTCCCCGGGACCCGCGAGGGGGAAGCGGGGTCGGTGCGCGTCGTCCCAGAGCTCCCGGGGCACGACGGTCCTGGCCCGCGCTCCGGTGAGGCGCTCGCTGGCGGGCGTGTCGGGTGCTGGGCCGGGGTCCGCGAGTCGACCGAACAGCGCCGCGTCGGTGGGCAGGTCGCCCCAGAACCGCCGTGAACCCGAGGCCGAAGCCTCCGTGCGGCTGGGATCGAGTCCCCCCAGACGGGCGACCACGGCGTCATCGCGCCAGACGACGAGCTCGAAGCGGAGCCGCTCCGCGAACGGTCGCGGCCTCGGCGGGGAAGCGTCCGCACCGAGCAGGCTTTCGGGTGCCTCCTCGAGCGGCCACCAGCCCGGGCCCACCTCGAACCAGACGATGCCGTCGCCTGGCGGCGATCCTTCCGTCGCCGCGCGACCGGCGGCGGGGACCTCGCCCGGCGCCAGCTGGGCGCGCACCGGCAGCAGCCAGGGTCCGTCGGTGTCGCCGGCGACCCGCAGCAGTTCGCCGGGGCGCAGCCCGGTCCCGTCGCCGACCGCCACCATCGTGAGCTGCTGCGGCCCGATGGCCTCCGGCGTGGTCGGGCGATCGGGGTGGCGCTGGTCGAGGATGTCGATCGGATCCCAGCCCGCGGGTGTCAGCCGTTCCACGACGTCGGGGACGGCGGCCACCTCGCCGCTCGGAGGTCTCGTCGCGAACCACCACGTCCGTGCGCGCCGGCGCCGGTTCAGCGCGTTCGCGCTCTCGGCCGTGACCCCGTGCGGGGCCGGGATCGATGTGCCCAGGTCCACACGCACGGCACCGTCGTCCTCGACGTCGGCGACCGTCACGAGAGCCACGTGGGCGTCGCCGAACGTGAGCCGTATCAGGTCGCCGACGGCCAGCTCCTCGGCCCCACGGAGGACGACCCCGGTCCCGTCGACCGCTTCGACCGCCAGTGGACGTGGGGTGAGCACGGCCCCGACCTGGAGCCCATCGGCCCAGCTCCCGGGCGAACGGGCGCGCACGGTCGCGACTCGCCAGGCGTCCGAGCCGTCACCGTCGATCGCGACCAGGCCGGGGACGGGGAAGGTCTGCGGCGCCGGTGGCGCCTGGGTCGCCACCGCCTCGTCGTCGGAGGCCCGGGCGACGCGCACGACCCAGCAGCGTTGCCCACCGTTGCGGAAGAACGCCTCCACCGCACCCCCGAGGTGAGCGCGCTCCGTCCGCCCGTCCGGACCGCGAGCGAGCTCGGGGTCGGGACCGAAGACGTCACGGAACGACGGCACGTCCTCGACGGCGACCGGAACGTCGACGGGACCCGACGACGCGAAGCCCACGAACGCGGCCACGTCCATGCGCGGCAGCGTGTCGGGCGGCGCGGGCGTCACGACCTCGAACGTGACGCCCGGCAGGTCGGCGGTGAGCAAGCTAGAACTCCATGTCGATGCGCTCGCAGGCGAGGACGAACTCCTCGACGGCCACGTCGGTGCCGTTGCCGGCCAGCTGGGCGCCCGTGTACTTGATGGGGCGCGCACCGGTGAGGGTCCAGGACTGCGCCGTGGTCTCGCGGTCCTCGCTCAGCAGGCTGATCGTCACGGTGCGGATCTCGTCCTGGTCACCGTTGCGGACCGCGTCCAGCCACGAGTAGAGCGAGTCGTCGCCCATGACCCCACGCTTCAGGGTCACGTCGGGCACCTTGTAGGTGCCGTGGATCTTGTCCGGTGCACCGTCCTTCTTGTTGCCCGCGCGGTACTCGGCGACGGTGATCTCCATGCCGAGCCCGCTGACCTCCTGGAAGCCCCCGATCGGGCCGGTGGGGTCGATCCCGACGTCCACCAGGAAGTTGAACTGGCTGTAGGGCTTGTCGCGCACGGCCATGGCTAGCTACCTCCCATTCCGGTGAGGGTCTTCTGACCGATCCGGAAGATGACGAACTCGGCGGGACGCAGCGGCGCCACCCCGATCAGGCAGATGAGTCGCCCGTTGTCGATGTCGTTCTGGGTCATCGTCGAACGGTCACACTTGACGAAGTAGGCCTCGTCCGGCGTCGCTCCCATCAGATGCCCCGACTTCCACTCGTTGAACAGGAAGTCCTCGACCGTGCGGCGGATGTTGGTCCACAACGCGGACCCGTTCGGCTCGAACACCGCCCACTGCGTGCCGCGATCGATCGAGTGCTCGAGGAACGCGAAGTAGCGCCGCAGGGGCACGTACTTCCACTCCGGATCCGAGGTGATCGTCCGAGCACCCCAGACCCGGTAGCCACGGCCGTCGAAGAAGCGCAGGCAGTTGATGCCGCGCGGGTTGAGGACCTCCTGCTGGGACTTGTCGATCGGGAACTCGAAGTCGACCGCCAGCTGGACGATCTCGTTGGCCGGTGCCTTGTGCACGCCCCGTTCGACGTCGTTGCGCGCGTAGATGCCCGCGATGAACCCGCTGGGCGGGGTGTCGATCTCGGTCTCCGTGACCGGATCGCTGATGGTGATCCACGGGTAGTACAGGGCAGCGTGGGTCGAGTCGAGCTTGCCTCGATGGTCCCGGATCTGGCTCAGGATGGCGCCATCGGGACTGTCCAGCACCGCGATCCGGTAGCGCATGCGCTCCGCGTGGTTGATGAGGTGCTGCTGGATCGACATACCGTCGCTGGAGCTGCCGTTCTGCAGGATGTCCGACGTCGAACCCGGCGCGGCCACGATCGAGACGTCGTCGAGCCCCTCGAGCGAACGCAGCCCGCTGCGTTCCTGACCGAGGTCGAGTCCCAGGTAGGCCGCCTGGTTCGGACGCGTCCCATCGGCGCCGCCCTGGAGCAGGCACGTGATCTCGAGCGGTTCGCCGAACCCGTCCGCGTCCCGGTCCCCGCCGACGAACCGTTCGTCGAGCAGCTCCGCGGCGTCCGCAGGAAGCGAGTCGGGAAGCGAGCCGTCCGGCCAGACCACGTTGTCGACCAGCGCCTCGACCATCCCGACGCCGTCGTCGATCGACGTGTCGAGCACGATCGGGACGTACAGCTCGGTGGAGCGACGCGTCGGGGGCGGTTCGAAGGTGCGGCCGAGCCCGTTGCGGTGCTCCCGGTGCGGCGCCAGCTCGTCGAACACGCCGGCGTCCATGAACCGCCCGAGCGCGGTCACCGTCACGGCGACCGTCACCACCCGGACCTCGTGCTCGTCGAGGTCGGTCACCAACCCGGCCGACACCTCGCCACCAGGGGAACGGAGCCGGAAGGTGGCGAGCTGGTGGCCTTCGTCGAAGTCCCGTTCGATCCAGTGCAGGCTGGGGGGATCCGTGTTGGCGCCGGTGGAGGTCAGCAGGACGGTGTCGAAGGGCAGTCCCCCCGCCAGGGACGCCGGCCCACCACCGTCCGGGACGACGAGGATGTCGTCGGAGAGGAGCAGCTCGAACCGGACGAGGACGTTGCCGGCGCTGCCCGGGTACCTGGCGCGGACCTCGAGGTTCGGTGCGAGCGGGTAGCTCGCGACGTTGGTGTGATCGTCGTCCTGGCCGGCGCGCGCGTCCTCGTAGGCGCGCGCGACGTAGAGCCGGCGTCCGCCGTTCTCGAAGAACCCGCGTACGGCGTGGGCCAGGTGGTTGTGCACCCGGGCGCCGTCGAACTCCAACTGGTCGATCCCGCCGTAGATGCGCTCGAAATCGAGGAAGCTGGTCAACAGCTCGGGTTCGCCGCGCACCGGCCCGAAACGCGTCGGGCCGACGAACCCGGCCGTGCTGGTGCTGACCCCCTCGATGGTCTTCTGGCGGAAGCTGGTCTCCTCGACGTAGACGCCGGGGGCGAGGTACTCGGGCATGATCGTTCCTCCGGGTGCTGCTTCAGGCGGGCGCGTCGACGAGCAGTTCCGAGCGCGGGTGGCCGACGGTCGTCAGGACGGTCTCGCGGCCGAAGCACACCGTCCGCCCGACGAGGACGTGCCCCGTGGTGGCGACGTCGGAGCGGATCCGGGCGGTGGCCTGTCCGAGGACGCTGGTCGTGGTCGGGACCGCGAACCCAGCCACGAACACGAGGGCGTCCGGGTCGTGGCGGACACGCACGAGCAGCTCCCAGCACTGCTCCCGCGGTGGCCGACCCGCCGTCCCCGCCGGCGGTGAGGGCGCGACGGTGACCGGGAACGTCGGGTACGGGAAGGCGACCAGCACGGCGCCGGTCGCGTCGGACACGCCGGCGTGCCGCACGACACCCCCGGCGCCCAGATCGACGTCGACCTCGAGGACCGCGTGGGCCACGGCCGCACCCTCCGGTGTGACCAGTTGCGCCCGCAGGACCGCCACCGCGGGCGGCAGCGACCGGGTCGGCGCCGAGAAGAGGTAGATCGGGGGGTCCTCGTCCGGCGGGCTGTCGTCCGACGGTCCGGTACCTCCGGATCCGGGTGGGCTGTCCGGCGGGCAGGCACCCAGCAGGTGGCTGGTTCGGGCCACCCCACGTCGAGGTGCTGAGAGCACCAGCACCGTGTCGTTGAACCGGCCGGCACGGTCCTCGACCGACAGCGCGTAGACCTCGGACCGTTCGGGCTCGTCGTCCGGGGGGCTGACGGGTGGTGGGGTGTCGGACGCCGGCTCGTCGTCCCGGCGGAACGGCGGGAACTCGGTCGCCCGCAACCCCGGCAGCTCACGGAAGGCGTGGACGTCCGAGCGCGTCCGGAACGCCGTTCGTGTGCGCTCCGGCCCGTCGCACGGCCGTGCCCGCACGACCAGCCCGTCGCCGATCGGCGCCTCGGTGAGCACGTCCCAGAAGCGGACGCCGAGCGGTGTCACCGTGGTGTAGGCACCGAGCGGCAGCGTGTCCTCCATGCCGAGAGGACGAGCCCGTGGTGCATCGCCCAGGACGGAGGCGCCGGGTCGAGCTCCCCTCATGCCGGTTCTCCCGAGCGGCGGTAGGTGCGCACGCGCTCCTGCACGGGCTCGCCTTCGTCGATCGGCAGCCGGGACTCGATGCGCACACCCCGCGCCACGTAGGGGACGGAGAGCTGGTAGGAGTCGTGCCCGACGACGTCCCAGATCTGGAACAGGTCCTCCGTGGCCAGTTCCCCCACCCCGAGCTCGACGGTCTCGTCGGGGCGGAACACGCCCGGCGTCGACCGGTTCAACAGCCCGGCCGGCAGCACCGGGTGGTCCTCGAGCGTGCGCATCATCCACCCGGCCAGGAGCTGCTGTAGGGAGGGCTCGCCACCCCATGGGGTGAGCAGGAGGTGCAGATCGAGCGGCAGCTGGTGGCGGTCCTGGCGACCGTCGGGGAAGCGACGTCCCGCGGGGGCGCGAGCCGTGCCGTCGACGAGGACCCGGTAGAGGAACAGGCTGACGCCGGCGGTGATGCGTGGCTCGTCGCGCGCCACGTCGACGACCCGGAACTCGAGGTCGTGGGACGGGAAGTCCGCCGGGTCGTAGTCGTCCCGCAGCAGCTCCACGATGGCCTCGCAGACCGCGCCGATCGCCCGGAAGGTCGCCACCTCACACCCCGTCCCGGCGGGTGCCCGGGTCACACGTCCGCATCGTCGGCGAAGCCGCCGGCGGGCAGTTCGCTGGCGCGGAGCCAGCGACGCAGCAGCGGGAGGAGCTCGTCGAGGTCACCGAGGTAGGCGAGCCGGTCGGTCCCCACCTGCTCCAGGCGGGCCCGGTACACGGTCGGGCGCCCCGCGGGTTCCCGTGGCTCCGCCCAAACCTGGACGACGAAGACCTCGTGGTTCGCCACAACACCGGATCCGCCTCGAATCACCGAACAGTTCGGCCGATCCCCCTCGTACGCCCCAGGGGTCTCGACGCTCGCACCGTCACGTCACCGTTGCGTCACGTCCGGCCATGGCGACCACCCGCCGGGCCCGGCCGGTGCCTCGAACGACGTGGCCACACCACCCCGGGACCCGATCCGAGGAGCACGACGCGACAGCCCGCAGGCGTCGGGTCCCGGCGGGACGGGCGACGGTCAGCGCACGCCCAGGCGTGCGCCGCGCTCACGAGCAGGGCCCGGCACCCGCACGGTCACGGGGACGGCTGGAGCCGTTGCGTGTCGCGACCTCGGGGGCGCGGGTCCGGGGAGCCCCGCAGCCGTTCCTCCACCGAGGCGCAGCGGGCACGCTCGAGCTGCGCCAGCTGCGCCGTGGCCCGTTCGAGGCTCTCGGAGACGCTGGCCAGTAGCGCGCGCACGTTCTCCAGGGCGGCGAGGGCGGGGTCGTCGGGATCGCCGCCCGCCTCGATCGGCGCGGGGGCGGAAGCGCCGTTCGAAGGCCACGCGTCGACCGCCGCCGCCGTCGTCTCCGGGAGCGGGAGGACCCCCAGCTCTCGTCCCAGCAGCTCGCGACACCGCTCGAACTGCGCCGTCGCGAGTGACCGCTGACCCGAGGCCGTGTAGACCCGGATCAACGCCCGGTGGACGTCCTCACGCAACGGCTCGCGCTCCAGGACCGCCTCGCCGGCGACCACGGCGGGACCGACCGCCCCCCTCGCGGCGTGCCAGAGGAGCACACGCACGTTCGCGGCGATGTAGAGCCGTCCGAGCCGTTCCCGTTCCACCACGAGCCACGGGTGATCGGCTCCTTCCAGCAGGCCACGCCGACACAGGCGCGCGGTCCGCTCGAAGGCCGTCACCGCGTCCTCGCCGAGCTGGTCCGGCGGGGGCGCGAGCACCGCGTCCGCGGCGCGCTCGAACGCGTCGACGTCCAGCCAGTGGTCGCTGGTCGGATCGAAGCGCACCTCGCCGGTGCGGCCGGCCTGCAGGTACGAGCCGGTCGGGACCCCGTCCGGCTCGAGCTCCCGACGCAGACGCCACAACGCGGTGCTCAGGCGGTTGCGGGCGCACCGATCCTCGACGTCGGCCCAGAACTCGCTCGCGAGCACGTCGCGGTGGTGGGGCTGGTGACGGTTCAGGACCAGGTAGCCGAGCAGGGCCCTGCTGGAGGGTGGCAGGCAGGTCTCCGCGGGAGCGGCATCGTGAGCGATGCGCCCCGTGCCGAACAGGAAGATGTCGAGCGCAGCCATGAGTGCTCGCCTCCCGCGGGCCTGCTCCCACCCCACCGACCGCGGAGGGTGACACGGTTCTAGTTCAACCTAACCAGCCGCACCCACCCGTCAAGCCCCCGTCCGCACCACGGCGTCGGGCGTGCACGCACGCTGCCGGGCACCGATCGACCGGGCCGATCCGGGGTCGCTCCGGGGTCGCGCCGAACGACGGGGGCTCGAAGTGGCACGAACGTCGGTGCGGGGAGGCGGCGAGCCTCCCCGCACCGGGCATGGACGCGGCTAACGACCTGACCCCGAACCTTGCTGCAGGAACACGTACAGCCCACCGTTCCGGTCGGACCCGTAGATCCACGGCTGGTTCGGTTCCTTCCACACCCCCCAGAAGTCGTGTGGCTGGCCCCCGTTGGCCTCGATGAACCCGGACGTGTCGTCGAAGAAGCGCGCCACCTCGACGGGGTCGTACGGGTCGGTGACGTCGAGGACCACCATCCCGTCGGAGTACCACGAGACGTAGGCCTTGACGGTCCTGCCCGTGGTCTCCACCACCACGTTGTGCACCGAGAAGGTCCCGAACGGGTCACAGCCCGCCTCGAAGGGGTCGGTCGCCGCGCTGCAGACCGTGTCGAACGTCGAGGCGAGCACCGGGTTCGTCGGATCCGAGTAGTCCCAGATCCGCAGCCCACCCCACGGCGTGCTCACCGTGAGGTGGTTGGCGATGACGATCGCCTCAGCACCGGCGGCCGCGGCGTTGAAGTTCTTCTCACGGAAGGTGCACGCACCCCGTCGGACGATCGCGATGCCGCCGTCCGTGATGGCGCCGGCGTTCTCGATCTGATCGCCATCGCA
This sequence comes from Nitriliruptoraceae bacterium, assembly GCA_007118045.1. Taxonomy (GTDB): domain Bacteria; phylum Actinomycetota; class Nitriliruptoria; order Nitriliruptorales; family Nitriliruptoraceae; genus SKTG01. Next base: position 2,222 of record SKTG01000314.1, on the reverse strand, counting down.
CGCGCGGCCGATCCACACGATGTCGCCGTCGACCGGCCCGGTTGCCTCGAAGCTGGGCTGGTCACCGGCGAACTCGACCGCGGGATAGGCGTTGCCGGCGAGAGGTCCGGAGCTCACCTCGAGCAGATCACCGTCGACCGTGCCGGTGTTGCCGGTCTGGCTGCCTTCGAAGTCATCGCCGGCGTTCGTGCTCACCGCGGTTCCGGGGAGCGGGGCTGGCGGATCACCTTCGCCGAAGGTGAGGTTGGCCGGGGGTTGGATCGTCTCCCAGGCGGCGAAGTCCTCCTCACCCTCGACCACGATCGTGCCATCCTCGCTGGGCCACATGGAGTGGCTGTTCACCTCGCCGTCGAGGGACCCGAGCTCGGGTTCGAGCGCGATCGAGATGACCTCTGGTTCCGCGGGATCGCTGATGTCGAGCAGGACCATCCCGGCGTCCCAGGCGGCCGCGTACATCAGTTCGCCGTCGTCGGTGACGGTGATGTCGTGCACCGAGCGGATCTGGGACGCACCGAAGCACGGGGTGAGGTCACAGAAGATCCACCCGTTGATGTGATCGACGAGCACGGCGGGATCGGTCTCCTCGTACGGGTCGTCGCTGCAGTAGGCCTCCTCGCACAGCAGCTCCGGTCCCCAAGCGCTGACGAACTCCGGTTCGGTGGGGTCGGTGATGTCGAAGATCTGCGTGCTCCCGAACCACGCGTTGCCGTGGGTCGCCAACGCGACCAGATCCCGTGACCCCTGGGTGAACAGGAACAGGTTGTGCACGCCGCGGTTGACGCCGCCGAACAGCGTCTGGAGGGTCTCGTTGGGCTCGTGGATGCGCACGGTCGACAGGTGCACCGGGTCACGCGGATCGTCCACGTCGTAGATCTCGAACCCGCCCGCGCCACCGGGGCCGCACGTCTCGTTGGAGTGAGCCGTGCCTGCGATCAGCTGCTCACGGCGATGCTCTCCACGTCGATCGTGTCCGGTCGTGCCACCAGCGTGATCGAGGTCTCGTCCGTCTGGATCGCGAGAGTGAAGTGCCCGACCGTGCGCATCCGCACGGCCAGCGATCCGATCGACTGGCCCTGCAGCGAGCCGAGCGCCTCGTTGACCTGCCGCAGGTGCGACGAGAGCTCGCGTCCACCCGGGGTGCGTCCGTAGAGTCGCGTGAGGGTCTGCTCACCCTCTGCCCGGTACCGGGTCCGGGCCCGGCCGGTCTGCAGGGTCAGCTCCAGCAGCGACTCCAACGCCGGGATCAGGGCGCCGGGAACCACCCCGGCCGCGACCGTCTCGCGCAGCTGCGTGTACCTCTCGCGCCGGACGCCATCGAGCGTGGGGAGCAGCGCATCCAGATCGTGGCCGACGAGCTCGCGTTCGTCGTCGTCGAGCTCGAGCGGGGCTGACGCCGTGGCGGCGTCGGCCGTGTCCGACGCCGCCACGGTCGCACCGTCCCCAGCATCCGACGCCGGGCGCGCCTCCGTCACCGCAGCCGTCGCCGCCTCCGTTTCCGTACTACTCATCGTGCGCCTCCCCCAGGATCGCGTGGAACTCGTGCTCGAAGCCACCGGTCTCGATCGGGCAGTGCATGCCGCACTCCTTCGGGGCGTTGGTCTCCCACCACCACCGGCCGGCGCGATCGTCCTCGCCGTCGGCGATCGGGCGGGTGCAGGGCGCGCAGCCGAGACTGGTGTAGCCCTGCGCGTACAGCGGGTGGAGCGGCACGTCCATCTCCCGCAGGTAGTCGTCGACGTCGTCCTTGGTCCAGTCGGCGAGCGGGTTGACCTTGACGATGCCGTCGTGGTCGTGGTCGAGCTCGACCTTGCGGATGGCCGCGCGGGACGCCCACTGGTCGCGGCGCAGGCCCGTGAACCACGCGTCCAGTCCCTCGAGCGCGTTGAGCAGGGGCCGAACCTTCCGGATCTGGCAGCAGACCAGCCGCAACGGCACGGCCTCGCGGAACAGGTCCTGGCCGTGGCGCTCGACCATGGCCGCCACCTCGCGCTGGTCCGGACGCTCGACGTCGATCTCGGCCTTCGGGTAGCGCCGCCGGATCACCTCGATGTAGTCGAGGGTCTCCTGGGGGAGGCGGCCGGTGTCGACGGTGATGACGCGTACGTCGGGCTTGACCTCGTAGGCCATGTCGAGGATCGCCAGACCGTCGGCCTGGAAGCTCGTGACGATGGCCAGCCGCTCCCCGAAGGTCGCGAGCGCCCAGTCGATGACGTCCTCGGGCT
>SKTG01000111.1 GCA_007118045.1 Nitriliruptoraceae bacterium | reverse complement strand
GATGAGCATCTGGCTCAGGCCGAACCAGCCGAGCTCCCGGAAGACGACCGCCCACGGGTAGAGGAAGACCGCCTCGATGTCGAAGATCAGGAACAGCATGGCGACCATGTAGAACTTCACGGAGAAGCGCGTGCTCTTGACGTCGGCCAGCGGGACGTTGCCGGACTCGTAGGCAGCCAGCTTCGTCGGGTTCGGCACGCTCGGCCCCATCAGCCCGCTCACCGCGATCGAGCCCACGGCGAAGGCCGTCGACAGGCCGAGCAGGAGCAGGATCGGCAGGAACTCGGACACTCTCGTGATCCTTGTCGTCTCCGGCGCCGGAGCGCCGGAAGCGCGGTGATCGAGGGGGGTGGCTCGCACGACCCGGGGTCGGGCGGACGAGATCCGGGGCAACGGTAGGGCTGCCACGCTCGGGGCCGCAAGACGTCGGGCGCTCGCGGACCGGCGCGGGGCGGTCAGGCGGCGGGTGCCAGCCGCTGGAGGGTGTTGAGCACGACGTCCTTGGTGTCCGATGGGCGACGGTCGGTCAGGTGCGCCATCATCTTGAGCACCAGCAGCATCAGCGGCCGGTGGGGCATGCCGTAGGTGGTGCACAGGTGCATGATCCGCGGGTCGCCCACCAGCTCGGCGAAGATCCTGCCGAGGGTGTAGTACCCGCCGATGCGCTCGCGCAGCTCGCGGTCGTACCGGTCGAGGTCGCTGGTCCGTCGGGTCGTCAGGGCCCCATCGATGACCTCGGCGGCGAGCTGCGCCGCCTCCATCGCGTAGCTGATCCCCTCGCCGTTGAAGGGGTTGACCATGCCGCCCGCGTCACCGACCAGCAGCACGCCGCGTTGGTGCAGCGGTGTCCGGTTGAAGCCCATGGGGATCGGACCCGTGCGGATCGGCTCGACCAGGTTCGCGGGGGTCGTCTCCCACGTCGGCGCCATGCCGCTCGCCCAGGCACGGAGAAGCTCGCGGTAGTTGGAGCCCCGGAACTCCCGTGAGGTGGACAACAGGCCGAGCCCGACGTTCATCGTGCCGTCGTCGAGCGGGAACACCCAGCCGTACCCGGAGAGCAGGCGACCCTCCGCGTCCCGGAGGTCGAGGAACGAGCTGATCCACTCGTCCCGAGCCTTCGGTGAGCGGTAGTACCCACGCGCCGCGACCGCCATCGGGCGCTCCTCGCGACGGCGCACCCCCAGGTGCTTGGCCATGGGGCCGCCGGCACCGTCCGCCGCGATGACGACGGGGGCGTGGACCTCCCCCGTCCGCCCGTCCGGCGACCGCCAGGCGACCCCGGTCACCCGGGACCGCGAGGGATCGCGCCAGAGGGGCCCGGTGACCCCGTAGCCCTCGTGGAGGCGGGCACCGGCACGCTCGGCGGCCCGGGCGATCGTCTCGTCGAGGACGCGCCGCGTGGCGGTACCGCCCCATCCCGGCCAGTCGTCGAGCTGCGGCCACGGCAGTTCCATGACCGTGCGCCCACCGTGGATGCGCAGCCCCTTCTGGACGGCGAAGCCCTCGGCCCGACCGTGGGCCTCGTCGGTGAGGCCGAGGTCGAGCAGCTCGCGGATCACGCGGGGGGTCAGACCGTCCCCGCAGACCTTGTCGCGCGGGAACCGCTCCTTCTCCAGCACGACCACGTCACGGCCCCGTGCGGCGAGGTGGGCGGCGGCGGCCGCGCCTCCGGGGCCCGCCCCGACCACGACCACGTCGGCGGCCGCCACGGGATCGAGCGGCTCGGTCACCGTGGTGGCCATGGCATCCTCGTCGTCGCGGCGGGCCGGTCGAAACGTGGGCTCGTTCTCGTTCGTGGTCCCGGGGTTCGCGGTTCGGGAGCGGGTGGCTCGACGACGTCACGACGCGGTGTCCGGCGGCGGCGGGTGGTTCCCCGGGTGGCGGCGGGACATCGTGAAGCTGTTCACGAGCAGTCTACCGGTCGGTGTCGCACGGCTGCGCGCAGCGTCGAGGGCTCACACGTCGAGCCGGAAGCCACGGTGCACGGCCACGATGCCGCCGGCGAGGTCCTTGACCAGCACCTCGCCGTAGCCCGCCCCCGCGATCCACGTCGCGACCGTCCGACGGTCGGGCCAGGCCAGGATCGAGTCGGCGAGGTAGCGGTACGCGGTGGGCGACGACGACACGACGCGGGCGACCTGCGGGAGCAGGCCGACGAGGTAGCGGCGGTAGACGGCGCGGAAGCCCGCGTGCAAGGGGTCGGCGAACTCGCAGACCACCAGCCGACCACCGGGCCGCGTCACGCGCGCGAACTCCCGCAACGCCGCCTCGGGGTCAGCCACGTTGCGCAGGCCGAACGAGATGGTGACGGCGTCGAAGCTCGCGTCGGCGAACGGCAGCCGTTGCGCATCACCGTTGACCCAGGCGATGCGCGGTCGGCCCCGGCTGGCCCCCTCGGCGACCATGGCGTGGGAGAGGTCGAGGGCGGTCACGTGGTCGGCGCCGCGAGCGAGGAGTTCCGTGGCCACGTTGCCCGGTCCCGACGCCACGTCGAGGACGCTCGCCCCGTCCGGGCGCGCCGCCTGGGCGGTGACCCGACGCCAGTGGGCGTCCTGGCCGAGCGAGAGCGCGGCGTTGGCCAGGTCGTAGCGGGGCGCGACCGCGTCGAACATCGCCTGGACGAGCGCCGCCTCCTTGCCCTCCCGGCCGGCGGCCGGCAGCGGCCGCGGCTGGGTCTCGGTCATGGCGGCTCCAGTGACGGGTGTCCACGGTCGAGGGTGCCGGCATCGGCCCCGCGCGAGCGGCGCAACGGGGCTCAACACGGCCCGGAGACCTGCCGATATGGCGGGGGACGTCCGCGGAGGCTACCCGGGCCGTCGGCCACGCCCGATGCCGCGACACGCCACCGACCGAGGAGGCCCTCGTGCCCATGACCCACTGTCTCGCCTGCGGAGGTCCCGTCGTGGTCGACCCGCGTGGGATCTGCCCCGTCGGCCACGACGTCGGCACGCAGGGCGCCCGCGTCGAGCAGGCCATGGGCTCCTCCACCGCACACCCCGACGAACCCGAACCGTGGATCGGCATGGTCGTTCTCGAGGACCCGCAGAGCTCGACCGCCGGTGCGGACCCGGAGGGCATCGAGCTCGCCTCGGCGGGGTCGGCTCCCACACCTCGGCCCGCTCGTCCGGTGGCCGCACCGGGGGGCGGCGCGCGTCGGACGGAGGAACCCATCGACAGCGAAGCGCTGCTGCAGGAGCTCCACGCCCTCTCCGAGTTCGCGGCCGACCTGGGCGGCGCGGCGGGAGACACCCCCGCGCCGCCTCGGAGCGCATCG
>SKTG01000388.1 GCA_007118045.1 Nitriliruptoraceae bacterium | reverse complement strand
GCGCAGCACGTCGCCGAGCCGGAGGCTGGCCAGCTCGGCCCGGCGCCGCAGGCCGAGCAGGAACGGCGCGACGATGCGCTCGGCGTCGGCCAGCACCGCGTCGTCGGACAGGTCGGGCCACGCCTCACCGAACGTGCGCCGCAGCAGCCCGACCCGGGCCGCGAGCTGCCGGTCGGCATCGCGCCGGTCGAGCAGGTCGAACCCGTCCGTCATCACGCCTTCGAGGAGCGCAGCCGACCGTCGGGCGGGATCCGGGTCCGGGTCGCGGCGCCGCGTCAGCACGACGGCGCCGATGGCCTCCCGCCGTTCCGCCACCACGTCCCCGTCGCGCCACACGACGTCGCGTTCCTCGCGCAGCCGGTCCGCCGCGAGCTCGCGGACGCTGCTCTCGTCGACCGCGGCGGCGAGGTGGATCCGGGCCGCGTCACGCCCACGGTCCAGGTGGGCGACCGCGAGCAGCCGCTCACCCGCCAGCGGATCGGCCTCCGGCAGCTCGGCACCCCGCCCGCCGACCAGCACGTAGCTGCCTCGCCGCCCGTCGCGCCGGATCGCGAGCCGGTCCGGCCAGCCGAGCAGCACCAGTTCGCCGAGCCGTTCGAGGTCCGGTCGCTCGGGGCCGGCGTCGAGGAGCCGTGCGAGACGCCGTCGTTCGCGTCGCGCGCGCTCACGCGAGCCGGCCCGAGGCCGGATGCTGGTGGGCAGCTGGTCGCCGCGCAGCCAGCGGACACGGGTGGCCAGGTCCGCGTCCGGAGCCTCGGGAGAGGACCGGAGGGGGTCCCGGTCGGCGAGCACGGCCGCCAGTTCCACCGCCAGTGGACCCAGGCCACGCTCCGCGCCGAGCACCAGCATCTGCCCGATCCGCGGATGGACCGGTAGGTCGGCCAGACGCCGACCGTGGCGGGTGATCCGGCCGGCGGGGTCGATCGCACCCAGCTCACGCAACGTGTCGGTGGCCCGCGACCACCCCGCATCGGGCGGCGGGTCCAGCAGCGCGAGCTCGTCCACCTGCGCGCCCCAGGCGGCGACCTCGAGGACCGCGCCGGTGAGATCGTCGGTGTGCAACGCGGGACGCGGGTGCGCATCGCGCATCGCGTGCTCCCGCTGAGGCCACAACCTCACGGCACGGCCCGGTGCCAGCCGCCCCGCCCGACCCGCCCGCTGCTCGGCGCTGGCCCTCGACGCGGGCACCGTCACCAGACCGGTCATCCCCGTGGCCGCGTCGAAGCGTGGTTCGCGGGACAGCCCGGCGTCGACGACCGCGGTCACGCCGGCGACCGTCAGGCTGGACTCCGCCAGGTCCGTGGCCAGCACGACCCGGCGCCGCCCGCCAGGGTCCGGCGCGATCGCCGCGTCCTGCTCGTTCGCGGGTAGGGCGCCGTACAGCGGTCGCACGACGGGATCTCCGGTCACCGACCGCTCCGCCAGCTCCGAGGCGGCGCGCCGGATCTCCGCGACACCGGGGAGGAACACGAGGACGTCCCCGGGGCCCTCGGCGCAGAGCTCGATGACCGCCTCACACACGGCCGTGCTCAGGGCGGAGCGTCCCGGGCGATCCCGATGGGTCACCTCCACCGGGAACCGGCGGCCCTTCGCGCGTACCACCGGCGCGCCGCCGAGCAGCGTCGCGACCCGTGCCCCGTCGAGCGTCGCCGACGCGACGAGCAACCGCAGGTCCTCGCGCAGCGCCGCCCGCACGTCCAGGGCGAACGCGAGGGCGAGATCGGCCTCGAGGTTGCGTTCGTGGAACTCGTCGAGGATCACCAGGGCGGTGCCGGGCAGGGTGGGGTCGCGCTGGAGCCGGCGCAGGAGGACGCCCTCGGTGATCACCTCCACCCGCGTCGCCGCCGAGACACGACGTTCGTCGCGCGTGGTGAGTCCGACGCGCCGTCCCACCTTCTCGTCCAGCTGCGCGGCGAGGCGAGCGGCGGCGGCCCGCGCGGCGACGCGGCGTGGCTCGAGCACCACGATCCGTCCGGCCGGCTGGTCGGCCAGCAACGCGAGCGGTACCCGGGTGGTCTTGCCCGCTCCCGGCGGCGCCTCGAGCACGGCCGCACCGGAAGCGTCCAACGCGGCTCCGAGGTCGTCGAGGACCTCGTCGACCGGCAGCGGGTCGCGCTCCATCGCCGCCGCCAGGAGCGTGCCCACGTCACCTGAGCGGTCGTCGGGCGGGCTCACGACCGATCGCCGGAGCCCGGGTCAGAGCTCGGTCCCACCCACGGGCGGGTCGGCGCCGTCGGCACGGGTCGATCCATGGACGTCACGCCCGCGTCACCGGCTGTCGCCGGCGGGACCGTCGGGCGGCGCGACCAGGAGGTGTTCGATGCGGTGGAGCGCGAGCCGACAGACGATCACGTAGGCCGGCAACAGCGTCGGGACCTCGAAGACCACCCGACAGCCGTTCCGCGTGGGCTCGACGCGGTGGCCGGTGGCTGGCACACCGGCCACCCGCCAGCTCCAACGGTGACCCGCCTCGACGTGGGTGATGACGAACGGCAACGCCAGCCCGAACGGTGTGACCACACGTCCGCGCCGGCCCCTCGCCACGAGGTGCGCCGAGTCGGCGTCCTCGTTCCCATCCTTATCGCCATCGCGCTCGCCTTCCGGCGACGCCGACAGCTCGACCCGACGCACGGTCGGGCCCCACATGGGCCACATCCGTGTGTCGGCGAGCAGGCGCCAGGCGGCGGCTGGGGCCGCGGCCACCTCTCGACCGACATCGATGGACACGGTCGGCTCCCTCCGGCCGGTGACGGGCCGCCCTCGACCCTACGGCTTGCGGCTAGCGTCCCGGTTCGGGGAACAGGGGACGCTCAATCCAGACGCTCACCAGGAGACGCTATGGGCATCATCATCAAGGTGCTGATCAACGCGGCGGCGCTCTGGGTCGCGGTCACGATCCTGGACGGGTTCGACTTCGACTTCGAGCAGCAGGGCATCTTCGCGTTCCTCGGCATCGCGCTCATCATGGGGCTCGTGAACGTGATCGTGCGACCCATCATCACGGTGCTCTCGCTACCCGCCATCCTGCTGACGCTCGGACTGTTCCTGTTGGTCGTCAACGCGATCGTGCTCGCGATCGTGGTCGCGATCTCCAACGCCCTCGGCCTGGGACTGGAAACGGACGGGTTCGGGTGGACCTTCCTCGCGTCCCTGATCGTGGCGCTCGTATCGTGGGGCCTGGAGGCCGTGTTGGGTCGCTGAGCATCCCGTGCGGTGCGCTCGCCCCCGGGCGGCCGGTCGCGCAGGCGTGCCCGCTCGGCGCCGTCGCCCGGGTGC
>SKTG01000355.1 GCA_007118045.1 Nitriliruptoraceae bacterium | reverse complement strand
CGCGGCCGGGTCCCGGGCGACGCTCTGGCCCGAGCCCGCGGGGTTCGGGCACGCGGAGGACGGCCTGGCCCCGGCGTTCGTCGCCCGGCTCGCCACCGCCGTCGAACGCTTGATCGCGAGCGGACGCTTCCCGCCGGCCGGGACCGCCGCGGGGCCGCACGGATAGGCCGACCCGGCGCGCGTTGGGGGGACACGGGGTTTGCACCGTTTCCACCGCCTCGGGCAGGCTGAGGAACGTCCGGTGCGACGATCGCGTTCGTGGTGGCGACGACCCGCCGTGCATCCCGCTGCCGCGCCCCCGAAGCCCCCGAAGCCCCCGGAACCGCCGTGTCCGCCGAGCCAGCACCGCTGCCCGTCGCCCCGCACGGGGACGACGACGCCGTGGCGCGCGCTCTCGCAGTGCCGACGAGGGCCGGCATCTACCGCCGGCTGCGCACGGAGGGACAGCCGCTGGCGGCGCGCGAGGTCGCGGAGATGTTCGGGCTCCACGCCAACGTGGCGCGCAACCACCTCGATCACCTCGCGCAGGTCGGGCTCGTCTCGACGGGGCGGCGCAAGCAGCCGGCCGGTGGGCGGCCTGCGAAGGTCTACGTCGCCCGGGAGCAGGCCGCCTCGTCGCGGCAGGTGCAGGTGCCGCCGGGCAGCCAACTGGCCGTGCACACGGTCGTGCAGCTGATCGCCGGGCTGCCCGAGCACCGCGAGAAGCTCGCCCTGCTGGCCGAGGAGCAGGGCCGCAAGCTGGTGGGTGCCGCGGCCGGTCGCGCGGACACCCGCGACTTCGAGGCCGCGGCCACCATCGCCGTGGAGGCGTTGCGGGCGGCGTTCCCCGAGGTGCGGCTACGTGAGGCCGACGGCGACCGTGCCGTCGTCGAGGGGCTCGAGGTGAGCCTCAAGCTGATCGGCGAGGTGGACGGTGCCGTGGGCGACGCTCTCGCGGTCGGCTTCCTCCGGGGCGCGCTGGCCGCTGCGGGCGCTCCCGCCCGGGTCGCCGCGAGAGGCGGGGTCGTGCGCGCCGAGCTCGACGAGGCCGGCCTCGGTGCACAGCCCTCGCCGGTGGGGACGGTCGACGCGCGCGGCGAGAGCTACCAACGGGGCGTGGTGGGCGCCATGCGTGCCATCGTGCCGCTGCGGCCCGGCGACCACCTCGAGGTGCTCACCGACGGGCAGGGCGCTCCCGCCGCGTATGCCCGGTGGGCGGACCGAGCGGGACATCAGGTCGTCGACGTCGCCAGGATCCGCGACGTCAAGGGCCGTGCCGGGGTGCGGATCCTGCTGCGGAAGGCGACCGGGCGATGAGCGAGGTGGCGGAGCACGTGGAGCGGTTGGAGCAGCCGGCCGGGCCGGTCCGTGACGGGCGGGGTGCCCTCGTGATCGACGTGCGCGGCCCCCGGTTCGGGGCCGCCATCACGACGGTCGTGCTCGCGGCCGCCCTCGTGGCACAGGGACCCGTCGGGCTCGGCCTGGTCCTCTGGCAGTGGTTCGCGTTCGCGGTCGCCTCGGTGGCGGGCCTGGCCCACTCCCCCTACGGCCGGCTGTTCCGTGCGGTCAAGCGCTGGCGTCGCCTTGGCCCGCCTCCGGCCACCGAACCGGAGGGGCCACCGCGGTTCGCGCAGACCTGTGGTCTGGTGGTCACGACGCTGGCGTTGCTGCTGTTCGCCCTCGGGGCCCCGGTGGCCGGCTGGTTCGCCGTCGGTGCGGTGCTCGTGCTGTCGGTGCTGCTTGCGACCACCGGCCTGTGCGTCGGGTGCGAGCTCTACCTGGTGGGGCAGCGCCTGCGCGCCCGGAGGGGAGCTGCCTGATGGACCCGCTGTTGCTCAGGCTCACCGCGGTCCTCGTCCTGCTGCTCGTCGTGGCGGTCCTCGGACGGTGGTGGCAGCAGCGCGTGACCTCCCTGGCGCCCGTCCCGGTGGCGGTCGGGCCACGGGTGGCCGCCGACCACCTGCACGCCGTCGGGCTCGACCTCACCGGCGCACGTGCGGGTGCGCTCCTGCTGGGCGCGCCGACGTGCTCGCCCTGCGGCCAGGTCGAGCAGGTGCTGCGCACGCTCGCGCACGAGCGGGACGACTTCCGTTGGGTCTACGCGGACGCGGCCGACCATCTCGGGATCGCCGACGACCACGCCGTGCGACGCGTCCCGACCCTGTTCGTACTGGCGCCCGGCGGTCGCATCCTGGCGCGGACCAGCGGGGTCCCGCGGGCCGACGAGCTGCGGCGGGTCCTCGACGGCGAGGAGCAGCCCGTCTGACGCCGATACGCCGACCACGGCGGCCCGACGGTCCGTACGCTGGCGTGCCGCCCCGCGACCGCGAGGAGCGCACGTGACGACCAGGACCGAGGACGAGCGCGGCACCGCGGAGGACGAGCCGAACGCGGTGGCCGGCGAGGACGCCGCGACGCCCGGGGCGCGCCCGGACGAGGCGTTGCCCGACGACGCGATCGTCGTTCGGACCCCGACCCGCCGGGTCGACGTGACCGGCGCCGACCGCTCGTCCTACCTCGAGGACGTGACCTCCCAGGCGGTCACCGCGCTCGGTGCGGGCGGGTGGACCAGCGCCCTGTACCTCGATCCACACGGCGCACCCTTGGCCATGTTCGACCTGGCCGTGCTGGCCGACCGCATCGCGCTCCTGGCGCCCGACGACGGGGTCGCGGACACGCTGGTCGGAACGCTCGGGAACCGGACCTTCCTGCTCGATGCCACGTTCTCTCCGACGGAGGACGTCACGACGGTGCTGCGCGGCGGCCGGGCCGCCGAGGTCGCGGCCGCGACCAACCTGACCACGCGGCCAGGGACGGTCCGGCCGGCCGGCGACGAGCTGTACGTGCTCGGTCGGGAGGACGGGCAGCTGGACGTGGTCGGTCCGGAGGCCGCCGTCGCCGAGCTGGAGCAGCTGCTGGTGCAGCACGGAGCCCGGCGCGGGGACGACCGGGATCTCGAGGACTGGCGAGTGGCCGCCGGGGTCCCGTCCTGGGGCCGCGAGGTCGTGGCACCCCACCTGCCGGAGGAGGCCGGTGTCCTACCGACGCACGTGCACCTCGGGAAGGGTTGCTACCCGGGGCAGGAAGCGGTCGCCCGGATGTGGATGCTCGGCCGTCCCCGGCGGCGCCTCGCGGTCGTCGCTCCGGTCGGTGGGGTCGTCGAGCCCGGCTGGACCGCCGGCGAGGGCCGCCGCGCCGCCACGGTGACCAGCGTGGCGCCCACGGGCGGATGCGCCCTCGCGTTCGTCCCGGGCGATGCCACCCCGGGGGACGCGTTCAGTGACGACGCCGGCGTCGG
>SKTG01000191.1 GCA_007118045.1 Nitriliruptoraceae bacterium | reverse complement strand
CGTGAGCGGTTGCTCGGAGGCGAGGACGAGGAGGGCGAGGAGGAGGACGAACCCGACGCCGAGGAAGCCGAGGACGAAACCGACGTCGAGGACGAGGTCGACGAGGAGACCGAGGAGGCCGAAGCCGACGACGAGGCCGCCGAGGCCGAAGACGAGCCAGAAGCCGACGAAACGCGTGCGGACGGCGACGGGGACGAGCGGTCGTCCTCCGACCAGGCTCCCGCTCGGCGTCCCCCACGCAGGCCGTTGCAGCTCGCGCGGGCCGCGGCCCGCTAACTCGAGCAGCTTAGCGGGCGGCGCGTCGACGGCACCTCGGGCCTGGAGCAGACGGCCGAGGGCTGGCGCATCGTCCTCGAGCTCGTCGAAGCCTCCCGCATCCCCCCGTCCACCGACGTGATCGGCACCTACGAGGTGATCGTCGACGATGACGGTCACCTGCTGCGCTACGAACGTCTCCGCCGCTACATCCGCGGTCAGGCCGGGGAGGATCAGTGAGTTCGTCGTCGAACCCCTACGTCCGACGCCCTGCGCCGCCCGCCCGCTCGTCGCCGGGCTCCGACGGTCTCGCGGACGTGCTCGAGCGGGTGCTCGACAAGGGTCTCGTGGTCGCAGGTGACATCCAGATCAACCTGCTCGACATCGAGCTGATCACGATCAAGGTCCGCCTGCTGCTCGCGTCGGCCGACACCGCCCAGCAGATGGGCATCGACTGGTGGAAGCACGATCCCTTCCTCAGCGGACGGGACCGTGAGCTCGCGCAGGAGAACGCCGTCCTGCGCAGCCGCGTCGACGCGCTCGAGGCGGCGCTGGGTGAGAAGCTGGCCCCGGGTGAGCCGTCCCCGGGCGACGTCGTCGGCGAGGGTGCCGCGGAGATCACCGCGACCCGCGGTCAGACCCGTCCCACGGGTGCGCTGCTGAAGGAGGCCCGTGAGGGCTCGCGCAGCTCCAGTGGTTCGGAAGGCGGCGAAGGGTCAACGCCCGCGAGTGGCGAGGCACCCTCTGGGGCCGAGGTCGAGACCGAACAGGTCCGCGTCGAGCCCCTCGAGGAGGGTTCGTCGCTGCGCATCGAGACCGACGACGCCAGCGGCGACGACGCGATCATCACCGAGGGCAGTGTCCGGGTCAGCGCCGCGGAGGACGAGGCCGACGAGGACGAGGGCGACGAGGACGAAGACCTTAACGAGCTGACGAAGTCCGAGCTGCAGGAACGGCTCCGCGAACGTGACCTGCAGACGACCGGCAACAAGGACACGCTCATCGAACGCCTACGGACGGGGCGGAACTGATCCCGAGCTCGAGGAACCGGTCGTGACCACCGAACGCGACCTGCTGCGCGATCTGCAGACCGTGCTCGCGTCGGCCGAGGTCGACATCGCCTCCCTCGTCGAGGGGGCATGGGAGGACGCACGCGACGAGGTCCGGTCGACGCTGACACGGCTGATGGCCAACGACCTGCTGCGACGGTCGCTTGCGGCCCTGCAGGCGGAGGACGATCCCTCGTCCCCGCCAGCGGACGGTCGATCCGCGACGTCACCGGCCACGACGGAGCAGAACGGTGTCCGGGACGCCACACCAGCCGGCGTGGACGGCGAGGTCAGCGCGACGGACGACGCTCGCGGTGACCCTCCCCGAGCCACGTCGCCGAGCGAGGACGACGCGCAGCGGCCGGCCGAGCTCGGCACCTACGTGTTCGGCGTCGTCGGTGCGGAGGCGACCCTGCCCACCGACCCGTTGCCGGCGCTACCAGGCGGTGGTCCGGTCCGGCTCCTGTCGACCTCCGGGCCTCAGGCCGTGGTCTGTGACGTCGACCCGGAAGCGTTCGCGGTGCTGCGCGAACCGACACCGGACGGCCTCGAGCTGCTCGGCGAGGCCGCCAACGTCCACGACCAGGTCGTCACGGGCTTCGTGGACGGCCCCGTCCTGCCCCTCGGGCTCGGCACGGTGCTCCCGGACGACGATGCGGTGATCGATCTGCTCACCCGCCACGCCGAGAGCCTGGACGGAGAGCTCGAACGGATCCGCGGTTGCGGGGAATGGGCGCTCACCGTCCACGAGGCCGTGCCGCTCGCGCGAGCCGAACCGGCCGCTCCGGCTGCGGCCTCCGGACGCGAGTACCTCCAGCAACGTCGCGCTGCACTGGACGAACGCGATACCCGCTGGCAGGAGCAGGAGCACGTCGCCGAGCGCATCCACACGCCCCTCGCGGACCTCTCGCTCGACGCGGTCACGGTGGCTGCCCGTCCGCTCGAGGACGCGGACCCACCGCTGTTGCACGCGGTCTACCTCGTCGCGGACAGCTCCCACGAGCGCTTCCTCGCGACCGCTGACGCGATCGCCGAGGAGCACCCGACGCTGGCCGTCGAGCTGACCGGGCCGTGGCCCCCGTACCACTTCACGGCGCTCGACCTGTCCGACGACGCGGTCGCGTCGTGAGCTCCGACACGACCGGAGCCACGACGACCGGGGGCCTGACGGGCGCCACGGGTCGATCGCGGTCGCCCGCTCGGCTCGGGAACGACGCCACCCTGGTCGACGTGCTGGACCGGGTCCTCGACCGAGGTGTGACCATCACCGGCGACGTCGTGCTGTCCGTCGCGGGGGTGGACCTCATCTACCTCGGTGTGCGCCTCGTGTTGAAGGGTGTCGAGGGGGACGAGACCTGGTGATCCACGTCTACGCGCTGACGAGCGATCCCGTCCCGGGCGCCCAGCTGACCGGCATCGACGAGCAGCCGGTCACGGAGGTGGCGTGTGGCCCCCTCCACGCCGCCGTGACCGAGCACGAGCGAGCGCCGCGGGCCACCCGGGAGACGGCGCTGGCACACGCCGAGACCGTGGCTGCGCTGGCGGAGATCACCGCGACCCTGCCGATGCGCTTCGGTGTGCAACACGCGGATATTGCACGGCTGCGCGAGGCAGTGGCGGGTGCCCGGGAGGAGCTGCTCCGGGGGCTCGAACAGGTCGGCGACGCCGCGGAGTTCGTCGTCCGCCTGGAGGGCGGGCAGGTGCCAGATCCCCCTGCCACGACCGCGGCCGCCACCACAGGAGCGACCGGGGAGGAACCCGCGACGGGACCGGACCCGACGGCGGAGGGCGTCGGTCCCGGGCACGCCTACCTGGCCGAGCGCCTCGCCGAACATCGCGCCCGCGCGACGGCGTACGAGGTCGCGCTCGCGGAGCTGCGGCGAGCGAGCGCCGACCTCGATCCGCTCGCCCGGGAGGTCGTCGAGCGGCCGGGACCACGGGGGCCGGAACGTTGCTTCCTGGTGTGGCGAGCCGAGGCGG
>SKTG01000342.1 GCA_007118045.1 Nitriliruptoraceae bacterium | reverse complement strand
CAAGCTCAAGCTGTCCGATGCGGCGCTGCTGTGCCTCCGGCACCACCGACGGTTCGACAACGGCCCCTGGAAACTCACCGTCGAGGGCACCAACGTCACCTTCCACCGCACCGACCGCACCGACCGCACCGACCGCACCACACAACCCGACCGGCCCGACCTGCCCGGCGATACCGACCGGGCCCCACCGTGACCGAGCAGCACCCTGATCCACCCACCGGCCGACGACCTCGGTCGCCCCGGTGACCTCGACCGCGCACCGCCGTGACCGAACACCATCCTGATCCGTCCGCCGACGAACGTGAGCGATGCTCCATGAGTGCCTCGCCACTGAGTCGAGCGCGAGCCGCCGTGGGAGGGCGCGACTTCACGAACACGAGGTGCCGTCCCTGTCCGGAACCACGGTGTCACCCACATCTAACGCGTCCCGCCACCGGTGGGTGGAGGGAGCTCAGAGGTCGACGCCGGCCCGGCCGAGCGCGTCCATGGTGTTCGCGAGCAGGCTGGCCATCTGGCCGCGGCGGGTCGGCCACTGCGGATCGAAGCTGAACCGGTCGATCCCCCCGACGATGCCGAGGTCCCGGGCTCGGTCGATCGTGTCGACGTGGGCGCTGTCGTCCGTGTCCGCGAACCAGCGACGGGTCGGCGCGGGGTCGTCGTCGGTCAGCTCCACGTAGGCCCCGGTCAGGAACGTGGCGATCTGGCCGCGGCTGACCTGCGCATCGGGTCGGAATCGGCCATCGCCGTGACCCCGGACGATGCCCCTGGCAGCCAAGCGCTCGATCGCCGGAGCATGCACGTTGTCGGGGGCGACGTCACTGAACATGCCACCGGTCACCTCCGGTTCGGGCTCACCTGCCCTGCGCAGCAACGCGTCGACGAAGGTGGCCATCTGTGCCCGCGTGACCGTGTCCTGGGGGGCGTAGGTCCCGTCCCCTCTCCCGCGGGCCAACCCGGCCGCCGTGATGCAGTCGATGCCTTGCGCGTGCGTGTTGGTCGGCAGGACGTCCGGGAAACCCGCGGGCACGGAACCCGACCGCGGACACAGCGGTCGATGCAACCCCCGCAGCAGCGCGGAGGCGTCCGCCAGGCCGCTGCTGCGCGTCAAGCTGGCCAACGACTCCTGTGCTCGGCTGGTCCAGGCGACGGCGTCGACGAGCTCCCTCGTGCTGGCGTCCGGCTGCGCGGCGATCGCCAGCGCCAGGGCACCCGCGACCATCGGGGCCGCCATCGAGGTGCCGTCAGCGAACGCGTGCTGCCGCCCGTCCGGAACGGCACCCAGGATCGACTTGCCCGGTGCCGCGACGTCCACCACCGCAGCGCCGACGTTGGCGAAGCCGGGTACGCCACCGGCAGCGTCGACGGCTGTGACCGTCACGAGGTTCGGCAGGTCGTAGGCAGCCGGGAACACCGAGGCGCCCTCGATCAGCAGCTGACCGTTGTTGCCGCTCGCGACGACGACCGGCACGTCGGCCAGCGCCACCGCCTCGAGCAGCAGCGGATCGTCGCGCCGCGTCGTCCAGGAGGCGTTGATGACGTCGGCACCGGCGGTTGCCGCCGCTTCGAACGCCTGGAGCACGTAGCTGATCTCCGAGCTACCAGGCCCGGAGCCGTCGGAGTAGAACGCACCGAGCCCCAGCACCGAGACCTCCGGCGCGACACCGGCCATCCCGAAGCCGTCGTCCGCACGAGCGGCGATCACGCTGGCGACCGACGTGCCGTGCAGGCGCTCGCCCTCCTCCGCCCGGGGGTGGATGGGCAGCTGCTCGACCACCGCGCCATCCAGATCGGGGTGGGTCTCCTCGAGCATGGTGTCGATGACCGCGACGGTGACCTCCGGCGCCCCCCGAGTCATCGCCCACGCGTCGAGCACGCGCATGTCGATCCCGGCGACGGTGTCGACGCTCGAACCGTCGGGACGGCTGATGGCTTGCCCCTCGTTCGCCAGGCCCCACTGCTGCACGAAGAGGGGGTCGTCGGGGCGATCCGGTGTGGCCTCACCCGTGGGCTCGGCCACACGGCGGACGTCACCTCCGTCACCCGCCCCAGTCACGTCGTCCACCCCCTCCGCGGCGGACACGCCATCCGCGGCGGACACGCCATCCGCGGCGGACACGCCATCCGCGGCGGACACGCCATCCGATGCACCCGCGCCGGTCTGTTCGCCGAGCCTGCCGGCGATGGTCGCGACGTCCGGCCCGTCCGTCGTGCTGGTGTCCGACGCGTGCGGATCGGTCGATGGGGCCGAAGCGGAGCCGACCTCCAGCGCGTCGCGCTCAGGCGCCGCCTCGAGGTGGATCGGGTGGTCTGGCTGCACGATCGCGGTCAGGTCCGAGGAGTCGAGCCACGCCGTCGCGGCGGTGAGACGCGACGGCTCGACCTCGATCGACTCCACGGTCGCCGTCACCCGCGAGCGTTCGGGCGAGCGTGCCAACCCCGCGTCGACGAGGTCGGCGAGCAGGTCATCTCGCTCTCGCACCGAGGCGGCCGTGTCCCACGCGATCAGGACACGATCGATCGTCTCGGCCGTGGTCCTCGCCCGCGATGTGCCGTCGACGGACGTGGCCTCGGCCGTCGTACCCCCCCGGGCCGCTCCATCGTCGGACGTGTTCCCGGCCGTACCCGCCCGGGCCGCTCCGTCGTCGGACGTGACCCCGGCCGTGCCCGCCCGGGCCGCTCCATCGTCGGAGGTGAGCTCGGACCTCGTACTCGCGTGGACCTCGCCGTAGTCGACGGACGTGGCACCGGCTCGGGCGATCCCGTTCGTCGAGGACCCGTCACCGGGCACGGACCCGTCGCCGGGCTCGGCGTGAGCGTCTCCCGGCGGTACCAGCATCGTCGCGATGAGCAACGTCGCCGCTATCCAGGCCGGGCGACACGCCGGAACAGGTCCCGGCCCACCACTCCCCCGCCGTATCGCCCCCGTCGTCCTCAGTCCAGCACCGCCCGCATCAGGAAGGACGTCAGTTGACCACGCTGGACCGGATCCTGCGGGCAGAACCGGTCATCGCCGCAACCGGTGGTGATGCCGGTCGCCGCGATCGCCGCGATCGAAGCGCTGTGAGTCCCATCACCGACATCGACGAACTCCGGGGCTTCGTCGTGGCTCAGCGCGAGCGCCTCCGCCAGGAACGTCGCCATCTGCGCTCTGGTGACCGGCCGCTCCGGGCCGAAGGTGCCGTCCCCGTACCCATCGGCGATACCGGTCGCGGCCAGCGCCTCGACGTTGGTGGCGTGCGTTTGGTCCTCCGGCACGTCCGGGAACACCTCGCCGTGCGCGTCCGAGGTCTCGATCTCGAAGGTGTTCACGAGGTAGGTCGCGAGCTGCCCACGGGTCACGGGGCGGTTCGGCGCGAAGCGGTCGTCGCCGACGCCGCGCACGACGCCGGCCTCGTGGGCCCACGTGATGGCGTACTCGTGGGTGTGCCCGTCGTCGTCGGTGAACGGCGCGAAGCCGAAGCCGGAGATCTGCGAGCTGTTGAGCCGCCCCGAGGTGCCACCAGCGACCAGGCCGAGGTGACGCCGCAAGGACGCGCCCGCGATCGGCTTGGCGTCGCCCGGGCGGCGCTCGAAGACGAAGCGGTCCGACGCCCCGCCCTGGGTCCGTCCCGTCACCTCGAGGCTGCGAGGGGTCCCACCCTCGGTGCGCGAACGCACCGTGACGCGCTCCACAACCGCCAGCGGGTCGTCGCGCCCAGTGGAGAGGAACGCCGCCAGCGCGGCGTTGTCGGCCGTCGCCGTCCAGTTCGCGCGGCTGTTGCCTGGCAGCGCCGCCGACCAGGGGTCCTCGACGCTGCGCAGGTAGGGCACCGGGGTCGTGCCGTAGGCCCAGGAGTCCTCGACCGCTTCCGAGCGCCCGAGGCCGTGCGAGGAGGAATAGAAGGCCTGGGCCAGTTCGCCCTGGTAGGTGAGAACCTGACCTTCGGTGGCACTGATGGCGTCCTGCCAGTAGTGACCACCGCCGCCCAGCATGTTCTCCTCGCCGGTGAAGACCTGGTTGAGGGCGGTCGCCAACAGGTCGCAGGAGCATCCTGGCGCCGGGGCGGACCGGAGCTGGCCGAGGGCGTAGGTGCGCCCGGCGATCACCTGTGCCTCCAGCGCTCCGGGCCCGTCGGCTCCCCAGGCGTTCGGTACCTCGGCCAGGCCACGCAGGTAGTGCTCGACCGAGTCGACGTCCTGCACGACGGTGAGCCCTCCCTGGTGGGCGAGGACGTCGCGGTGCCCGAACCGGTAGTGGCGGGGGCTCGCCGCCTCGCTGTCCGCCAGGATCATGGCCTCGCCATGGTCGGCTCGCGCCAGACCCCGAGCCGTGCTGGCCCACGGAAGCCAGTCGTCAGCTCCGGCGCCCGAGCCGTGGCGAGCGTGACCGTCGTTGCCGGCCGCCCCGTTCTGGCCTGCGAGGCGCTCGATCGACAGACCGCCACCCTCGCGGGGGACCACCCGCACGGTCGAGCCCGGCTCCTGCTCGACGAAGCCGCCGCAGCCGTCCACCTCACCCGGCTGCCCACCCGTGGTGGGCGTGCACGCGTACCAGCGCAGCGCCGGCTGATCCGAGGGGACCGTGACCCTCGACGACCCGCGCCCCTGCCCCATGCTCACGCGGACACGCGAAGACCGCAGCTCGGCCACGTCCGTCAGCGTCGTCCCGGGGTAGTAGTGGTCCAGGATCTCCGCGGCCGTGTGGCCCTCCCGCGCCATCGCGTAGGCGCCCCACTGGCTCATCCCGACCCCGTGGCCCCAGCCGCCACCGTGGATGTCCACGTCGGGAGCGAGACGACCGACGTCGAGGACCTCCGGCCGGATCGTCAGGGCGTCGTCGCCGGCGGCCTGCAAGGCCGCACCCTCGACGTCGGCCTCCGACCGATCCGGAGCATCGGAGCCGCTGTCCGGAGCATCGGATCCGTGGACCGCGGCGTCCACGGCGTCGTGCTCGTCGGTACCGGGACCGGACTCGACGCGAGTGGCGGCGCCGTCACCGGTGGGTTGGTCGACCTCGGCGAACGCGGTCGCGCTCGGCGCCGCCAGCAGGCCGAACGCGGTGAACAGGACGATCGAACGACGCCGGACGCCGCGTGGGAGGATCGAGGACAGGAGGTGCCTCCGGATCAGGGCATCGTCGCTCGGCCGGTTCGATAGCGCGGTCGACGGGACGGTAACGGGCGGTCGGGTCGGACGGGGAGGACCTGGCGGGACGGCGGGCTCGGTTGGGACGGCCGGCTGACCGGACGGGACTGACGGTCAAGACCGGCGAGCGGACGGGCCGGACGGGTCGAACGGGGAGGGACGCCGTGGACGCGGTCACGGACCGGTCCACGGCGTCCGGCGAGCCGGGCTGTTACCAGTCGCCTCGAACACTACGGACCATGTCGACGAACGAGGCGGTCGAGTCTCGCTTGACCGGATCGTCGGCGCAGAACCGCCCGCCCCCGCAGTTGCCCACCACGCCGGCGTCCCTCAGCGCGGCGATGCCCGGCGCGTGGGTGGCGTCGGTGGCGACGTCCGGGTAGGGCGGGCTGCTCGGGGTGTTCAACGGCAGGCCCGCGGCGTTGGCCAACAGCGTCGCGAGCTGACCCCGGGTCATGGGGTCCCAGGTCCCGAACGTGCGAGCATCCTTGCCGATCATGAACCCTCGGTTGACGAGGGTGTCGATCGACTCGACATGGGTCGCATCGGCTGGCACGTCATCGAAGTCGTTCCCGCGCTCGGTCCGCAGCTCGAGACCGTTCTTGACGAACGTCGCGGCCTGGCCCCGGTTGAGGACCTGGTCGGGGCAGAACTCGTTCGGCACGCAGCCCGAGGTCACCCCGGCGTCCGCGAGACGCAGGATCGCGCTGCGGTGCGGTGAGGAGGAGTCCACGTCCGGGAAGCGCACCGACTGCTGCGACGCGTTCTCCCGGATCCGCGGCAACAGGCTGGCGATGCGGCCCGGGCAGGCCGTCTGACCGACGTCACGGTGCCCGAGGATGGTGGGCCGCCAGGCCGTGCCCCTCATGCGGTCGGTCCAGCCCTCCGGGTCGATGCCGTGGATCGCCGACTTCGCCGCGATCACCTCGGTCAGCGCCTCGATCGCCGCGGCGGGGGCCTGCTGGTTGGTGAAGTCACCCATGACCGAGACACCGAACGAACCGCTGTTGAAACCGGCCGCGTGTGCACCGACCACGCCGTTCTCGAAACCACCCTTCCGACCCTCGTAGATGTTGCCGAAGCGGTCGACGACGACGTTGTAGCCCAGGTCCCGCCAACCCAACGCGTTGGTGTGGTAGCGGTGCATCGCCCGCATGATCCCGGGCGCTTCGGCGCGGCTGTAGGTGTTCGCCCTGGAGCCGGTGGTGTGGGCGGTGTGATGCACGACGCCCATGTGCACCTGACGCGCCGTCGACACGGTGGAGGAGCCGAGCGACTCGTCAGCACCCCAGCCCGCGCGACTGATGATGTCGACGCCGTGGGCGTCTGCGGGGTTGCCGAGCTCGGTGTCGTAGCTGCGTTCGACCGGCCCGCCGGACAGGCCCATCGAGTCGATGACCTCGACCTTGATGTCGGCGAGCTCGGCACCGTCGAGCTCGAGCTGCAGCTCGTCGCCCTCACCGACCCAGACCGGTTCCGTGTGCTGCCCCTCGGTCGCCTCCGCTTCCTCGTTCGAGCCCTCGTCGGGACCGTCGTCATCATCCATGAAGTCGGGCTGCTCCCAAGCGGACCACTCCCCGCCGGCCACCCGGGTACGGACGCGCACCGCCTCGGCCTCGTCCGGCGCGGTGAACCCGAGCATGCTGAAGGTCAGCGGCGCCTCCACCACCTCGGAGACGGCCGTCGCGGGCTCGTCGGTGGTAGCCAGGCCGACCTCACCCGCATCGGCATCCTCGGCGGCCGGTAGGCCTTCGAGCGTCTCGCTCATCGTGACGGGTGTGGCGGTCACGCTGACCTGACCGACGGGGGGCACAGCGGTCAACGCCAAGGCGAGCGCGCCGGCACCGACCAGTGTCTGCTTGATCGACAATCTGGGACCTCTCGTGTTGGTGCACACAACGAGAGGCCCTCTCGTCGCGTGTCGCTCGTCTGAGGATCTTCGGCCTGCCGCGGACCCGACCGGGACCTCGATGCAGGCATCCCTTCCTCCGTCGACACGGAGGGGCACAGCCTGAACATGCGGCACTCCTCCAACAACGGTCCAACTACGGCCCGAGTGCCGGACGTGCGGTCACCGGTCACTAGTCGGTCCGTCCGTGCGGTCATACCGATACACGCTCCGCAGTCACTTGACATCGCTGAGGCAGCAAACGGCGCGGAGCCCAGGCGCCTGCGTGTGCGCAACGCACGTTCGAGGGCTCAAGCGCCAGGTCGGGCCAGCCGATGTGGGGGACGAGGCGCCCGAGCTCTCGATCGGAGCGAGGGCGCCGGTCCCGCTCCCTCGGCCGACTGGTCCCCGCCCATGTCCCTTCTGTCCATCGGCCGCGTCAGCCGGAGCGTCGCTCCGTTGCTCGTGCTCGTGCTGCTGCTCGCCGTGGGCATCCCTCCGGCCGAGGCGAGCGGTTCGGAACGGGATCAGGAACGCGATTTCCACGCGCTGGTCAACGTGGAGCGGGCCAAGCGGGGCGTGGGGGCCCTCGACGAACCGAGCCAGCTGGTACGGGTGGCCCGCGACCACAGCGCGACGATGGCTCGGCAGGGCCGTCTGCACCACAACCCGGACTTCGGTACCCAGATCACCGGGTGGCGACGGCTCACCGAGAACGTGGGGCGGGGACACTCGGTGGACAGCCTGCACGCAGCCCTGATGGGCTCGACCGGGCACCGCAACAACATCCTCGACGAGCGGGTCACGCAGCTCGGGGTCGGCGTCGTCGTCCGCGACGGGCAGGTCTGGGTCACGCAGAACTTCCGGCTCCCGACCTCGTCCCCGGGTCCGGCGGCCCCGAGCACGACCCGCCACGGCGACGTCTCGTCCCGCAACGTCCACGCCAGCTCGATCGGCACCGCCGCCGCACGCGGTCTGATGCCGGACTGCGGCCGGGTGCGCTTCTGCCCCGACGGCACCGTGACCCGGGCGCAGTTCGCCTCCATGCTGGTCCGCACGCTCGGGCTGCCAGCCACGAGCGGTCGGCGGTTCAGTGACGTCTCGGGCACCCACGCTGCCGATGTCGAGGCGTTGGCAGCAGCCGGGCTGACCAGCGGCTGCTCGAGCGACCGGTACTGCCCCGACGACCGGCTCACCCGTGAGCAGATGGCGACGTTCCTGGCGACCGCCCTCGAACTGGCTCCGGCCAGCCACCCGTTCTCGGACGTCTCGACGACGCACGCCGGGTCGATCGGTGCACTGCACCAGCGAGGCATCGTCAACGGCTGCACGTCGCGAACGTTCTGCCCCCGTGATCGTGTGACGCGAGCGCAGACCGCGACGATGCTGGTGGCGAACCTGACCTAGAGGCTGTCTCCGGGCCGCGCGGCCGGCGCCGAAGGGCCGTGGTCGCGTGTCTGCTCGGGCGAGCGCGAGCGTCGACGCAGCCGAGCATCCCGGGGGCCGAACGCAAGGCGCCGTGCGCGCTCTCCCGCCGGCGGGCGCAGGCACCCGACCCGGCAGGCGCGACACGTGTCGGCGAATCGCGCGCGTGTGGGCCCGTCGGACGCGACGTGCCAACCGGGAACGGCGAGCGCCGTGCCATCCGACGCGACGCCTGGGTCGGCGACGACGAGCGCACCGAGGCATCACACGCCAACGGCACGCGAACGCCGAGCACCCTGCACCGCCCGGACCCGGACCGCATCGAAGCCGTCGCTGGCGAGCGCCCGAGCCGTCGTTGGCCGGCGCCCGAACCGTCCGAGTCGGATCGCAGCGAAGGCGACGACACGCGCCCTGACCAGACCGAACCGTCGACACGGCTCGCAGCAGACGGCGACACGCCTGACCAGACCGAACCGCCCGACACGGCTCGCAGCGAAGACGGTGACACGCCCTGACCAGACCGAACCGTCCGACACGGATGGCGTCGAAAGGGACGACGCGCCCTGACCGGACCGGACGCGGACCGCGTGGAGGTGCGTGCGCCCTGACACGTCGGACGAGACGCGCAAGCCGGAGCTGGCGAGGCACCCTGGTCGGGTCACGGAGCTCCGAGGACCGAGCGACGCAGGCGAGCTGCCACCTCGTCTCGGGTCACGACCCGCCGAGGAAGGCTCGGCGCAGGAACGCGGCCATCTCGGCCCGGGTCACGGCGCGGTCCGGGCAGAAGTTGGTCCCGTCACCGCAACCGTGTGCCCAGCCCGCGTCAGCGATCGCGCTGATCGACGCCCCGTGCGTGGACCGGGCAGACACGTCGGCGAACCGCGTGGTCCCGCGTGCGGGCAGCCCACCGACCCGCTGCAGGAACGAGGCCATCTCCGCACGCGTGATGTGCCGGGCCGGGCAGTAGTTGCCGGCAGCGTCGCAGCCGCTGGTGAAGCCGGCGTCGGCCAGCGCGTTGATCGAGCCGTGGTGGACGTTCGTGCGCGCCACGTCGGCGAAGCGGCTCCGGGTGGACGGCGGGATGTCGCTGGCCCGCACCAGGAACGAGGCCATCTCCGCACGCCGGACGCGTTCGTCCGGGCAGTACATCCTGCCGTTGCCGCAACCGTTTGTCAGGCCGGCAGCGGCGATCGACAGGATGTCGGCACCGTGGAGCGTGCTGGGGTGGACGTCACCGAACTGCACGCTCGCCTGGAAGGCCCCGGTGGGGTCCGCGAAGGCGATCAACTCGCGGTACAGGCGCAGGATCTTGCCGCTGTAGTCGGGGTCCGAGGCCCAGTTCCCGCCGCCGAAGTCCTCCCACAGCGGCGAACGTCCCTTGGGGTGGACGAGGTGGAACCGTGGGCTCTCCAGCGGGTGCGCGAGGTTGGTGGCGGTGACGCTCGGGTCCGCGTAGGCGCGGAGGTGCTGGATCTGGGCGCGCACGCCGATCCGTGGGGAGCGGAAGCGCGCGACCGTGCAGGTGCCACCGTCGCACGCGCCCATGCCCGCGTAGTTGTTGAAGGCGGCGCGCACCTGACCGTGGTCGGGGTAGCGGAACCAGGACGTCTCGAGGATCGCCTGGATGAACGCCAGGTCGCCGGCCACCCCCTCGTCGCGCCCTTCCGTGACGTACAGCCGCGTGAGCTCGTCGATCGATGTCTGGGCCGCGTACCCGCCGGGCGACCGGCTACGGAACCAGGCGGCCATCTGCTGCGGTGTCACCCGGTTGTCGCGCATGACCCGTGTCTGGGAGGCCGAGCCGTCGGAGTCGGCGCTCGCCGGAGCCGGCACCACCGCGGCGGCCATGCCCACGAGGAAGACGAGGAGCGTCGTGAGCGCGGCGGCACGACGAGCACGGGAGGGGAACGAAGAGACCACGAGGACACCACCACCGGGGATCGAGGGGCCGGTGGGAGTGGCCGGCCTCGTACTCCATCGGCGCGGCAGCCCGCCGACCCAAGCGTTCGCGAGGCGACCGCGCGCCCCGCGTGACGTTCACGACCCCGACGTGCGCGTCACGACGTGGGTGTCGCGACGGAGGGCCCCCCGGCGGCGTTCCACGACGTGCACCGCACCACGCGGGCGTCGCCGCATGCGCCTCACCGCGTGGGCGTCACCGCCTGGGCCTTACCGCCTGGGCCTCACCGCATGCGCGTCACCGCCTGGGCGTCACCACCTGGGCGTCGCCGCATGCGCGTCACCGCCTGGGCGTCACCGCCTGGGCCTCACCGCATGCGCCTCACCGCATGCGCGTCACCGCGTGGGCGTCGCCCCGTGGGCGTCACCCAGTGGTGACCGGGCCGGCCGACTCGGAGACCAGGTCCGGGTCGCCATCGACGGCCAGCTCGTCCAGCGCCTCGCTCAGGCCGCGCAGGATCGCGCCGCGACCGACCACGCCGAGCAACCGGTCCCCCTCGACCACGGCGATCGGCTGGTCGTTGACCGCCGCCTGCGCGATCAGCGTCCGCACGCTCTCGTCCGGCCCGGTGGTGGGGACCTCATCCAGCTCGAGATCGCGGACCTGCTCCTTGCCGGAGCGCGACGCCGCTTCGAGGGCGTCCGCGGTCACCGAGCCGACCAGGCGGTTGGCGGGTCCCACGACCAGCACGCGGGACAGGCCGGCCCGGTCCAGCGACCTGAGCGCCACCGACGGGCTGTGTCCCGAACGGACGACCTCCGGGGGCGGGAGCATGACGTCGCGGGCCGTGAGGACCTCCGAGCGGTCGTGCCCCTCGACGAACGAAGCGACGTAGTCGTCCGCCGGCCGCAGCATGATGTCCTCGGGGGTGCCGAGCTGGACGATCTCGCCGTCCTTCATGATGGCGATCCGGTCACCGAGGCGCAGGGCCTCGTCGAGGTCGTGGGTGATGAACACGATCGTCTTACGCAGCCGGGCCTGCAGGTCGATCATCTCCTCCTGCATCTGGCGGCGCATCAGCGGGTCCAGGGCGCTGAAGGGCTCGTCCATCAGGAGGACGTCGGGGTCGCTGGCCAGGGCGCGCGCGAGACCGACCCGCTGCTGCATCCCCCCGGAGAGCTCGTCCGGCCGGCTCTCGCCCCAGCCACCGAGCCCGACCAGTTCGAGCACCTCGCCCGCCCGCTCGCGGCGCTCGGCCTTGGCGACGCCCTGGATCTCCAACCCGAACGCGACGTTCTCGAGCACGGTGCGGTGCGGCAGCAGGGCGAACCGCTGGAACACCATGCCGAACTTCTCGCGCCGGAGCTCGGTCAGCTCGTCCCGCTTGAGCGTGGTCACGTCCCGACCCCCGACCTCGACCTGGCCGCTGGTCGGTTCGATGAGACGGTTGAGGAGCCGGACCAGCGTGGACTTGCCGCTGCCCGAGAGCCCCATGATCACGAACGTCTCACCGGCGTTGATGTCGAAGCTGACGTTCTGCACGGCGACGGTGGAGCGTGTGCGCTGCAGGATGTCCTGCTTGCTCACATCCTCGTCCAGCAGCTCCTGCGCCTGCTCCGGACGTGGGCCGAAGATCTTCGACAGCTCACGGAGGACGATCACCGGCTCACCCTCGGCATCGTCCGGTGTGACGGCGTCCACGGCCTCGGT
>SKTG01000311.1 GCA_007118045.1 Nitriliruptoraceae bacterium | reverse complement strand
GGCCCTGGCGGACTCGAGCGGCGGCAGGGT
The DNA here is from genome assembly GCA_007118045.1 of Nitriliruptoraceae bacterium. GTDB lineage: Bacteria > Actinomycetota > Nitriliruptoria > Nitriliruptorales > Nitriliruptoraceae > SKTG01. The sequence continues at coordinate 12,023 of SKTG01000311.1, read as the reverse complement.
GGCCTTCGTCCCCAGGCGGGGCGGGGCGCGCGGTGCCCTGGAGGCCGGCCTCGCCGCCGGTGTCCTGCCCGGTGGTCGCCGTCTCACGGACCCGGAGGACCGCGCCACCGTCGAGGCGGTCTGGGGCGAGCAGCTGCCCGCGGAGCCCGGGCGTGACCTCCACGCCATCCTCACCGCGGCCGCCGCCGGTGAGATCGACGTGCTCCACCTGATCGGGGTCGACCTCGCGACGGACGCGGCGTCGACCCAGCTCGCCCGGGAGGCGCTCGGCCGGGTCGACACCGTCGTGGTGCAGGACCTCGCCGCGACCGCCACGCTGAGCGAGTTCGCGGACGTGGTGCTGCCCGCCGCGGGACGCCAGGAACGGGCCGGCTCGACCACGGACTGGGAGGGGCGCACGCAACGCTTCAACCGCGCCGTCGACGGTCCGGACCTCGTGCAGGAGGATTGGGAGATCGTGGTGCAGCTGGCCGCGCTCCTCGGCCACGACCTGGGGTTGGACGACCTCGCCTCCATCCGTGACGAGCTGGCGCGGCTCGGCCTGCGAGCGGCGCCTCACCCGCTGCCCGAGGTCACCGCCCCGATGCTCGCTCCCCCCAGCGCCGATGCCCTGCACGCCGTGCTCCGTCCGATGTTGCTGGACCGGGGGACGATGCTCGTGGGCGCCACGGACCTGAACGCGACCGCGCGCGAGCCGTTGGCGTTGATCGGGACCAGGACGGCTGCCGACCACGGGATCGAGGACGGGGACACGGTCGCCGTCGAGGGAGCCGGCCGGCGCCTCGAGCTGCGCGCCGCCGTCCGCGGGGACGTCGTGGACGGCACCGTCGTGCTGCCGGCCAACTCGACGACCCCGCCCGCGAACGACCTGGTGGCGGCGACGGGCGAGGCCCACGTCACGCTGAGCAGGGTCGCCGGCGCCGCCGACAGCGGTTCGAGCGTCGCCGAGGAGGTCGCCTGATGGAGACACCGCTGTGGGTCCCGTTGCTGCAGGTGGTGGTCATCTTCACCTACTACCTGTTGCTCACCGCCCTGTTGATCTGGGCGGAGCGGCGAGTGGTGGCCCGCATGCAGTCGCGGCTCGGCCCCAACCGCGTCGGCCCCTTCGGGATCCTGCAGACGTTGGTCGACGGCGTGAAGATGTTCTTCAAGGAGGACGTCACCCCGGGGATGGTCAACAAGCTCATCTTCAACATCGCGCCGATCGTCGGCGTGGTGGCCGGGTTCCTCTCCATCGCGGTGATCCCCATCGGTGGCGAGGTGACCCTCTTCGGTGAGACCTTCACGCTGGTGGTCAGCGACCTCAACGTCGGCGTGCTGTGGGTGCTGGCCATGGGCTCGTTGCACGTCTACAGCACGTTCCTCGCGGGCTGGGCCTCGAACTCGCCGTACCCGCTGATGGGTGGCATCCGCTCGAGTGCCCAGATGGTCTCGTACGAGATCGCGCAGGGACTGGCCGTGGCCAGCGTCTTCATCTACACGGGGTCGCTGCGGGTCTCGGACATCGTGGCCGCGCAGTCCGGGTCGGGGTTCGTGGAGGGTGTGCCCGGCTGGTACGCCATCCCGCTGTTCCCGGCGTTCATGGTCTTCGTCATCGGGATGGTCGCCGAGGCGGGCCGACCACCGTTCGACCTCGCGGAGGCCGAGGGTGAACTGGTCGGCGGTTTCAACACGGAGTACTCCGGTCTGCGGTTCGGCATGTTCATGCTGGCGGAGTTCATGTCGGTGGTCACGATGTCGGCGATCGTGGTCACGCTGTTCCTCGGCGGTCCGGCCGGACCGACGTTCGGTGCGCCCGACGCGGTCGCGGGCCTGATCGGCGTCTTCTGGTTCACGCTCAAGACGGCCCTGTTCATCTTCCTGTTCATCCTGTTGCGCGGCGCGCTGCCCCGCTACCGCTACGACCGGCTCATGAACCTGGGCTGGAAGGTGTTGATCCCGGTCGCGCTCGTGTGGACGTTGGTGACCGCGGGCATGGTGCTGCTCGAGCAGGAGCAGGGTGGCTTCGGCGCCGGACTGCGGCTGACCATGGCCAGCGCCGCCGGCGTGATCCTGCTGTGGCTGGTCGCCACGTCGCGCACGCCGCGCGATGCCGGTGACCGGGCCGACCACCACGAGGTCGCGCCCGCGCCGGGTGACCCGGCCGCGGGTGGGGACGACGACGTCCTCGCGACCCACGGCGAGGACGTTCCGCGGACCGAGGAGGTCTCCCCATGACCGCTCCGATGCTCGCCGCCGTCGGGGGCATCCCCTCCCCGATCGTGACGGCCCTGACCTTCCTGGTCATCCTCGTGGTGACCTGGCTGCTGCTGACCCGGTCGGTGCTGGGGCGGGGCTTCTCCGTGCCGCTGCGCACAATGGTGCGGCCGGTGGAGACGGCCGAGTACCCGGAGAAGCCGCGGCCGGTCGCGCCCCGCTTCCATGGCCGGCACCAGCTCAACCGGTACGCGGACGGGCTCGAGAAGTGCATCGGCTGCGAGCTGTGCGCCTGGGCCTGTCCCGCCGACGCCATCTACGTCCAAGGTGACGACAACACCTCGGAGTTCCGCTACTCGCCGGGGGAGCGGTACGCCGAGGACTACCAGATCAACTACAACCGCTGCATCCTGTGCGGCCTGTGCATCGAGGCCTGCCCCACCCGGGCCCTGACGATGACCCACGACTACGAGTTCTCCGCCGCGACGCGGCAGGAGCTCATCTGGACCAAGGACGACCTGATCGCGCCGGTGCCCCCGGGCGCCTACGACACCCCCCACACGGACCGGGAGGTCCGGGATCGCGGTTGGAACTACTACGGTGGGCTCGCCGTGACCCCGCCGACGCTCAAGGGCGGGACCTACCCGGCGGCTGCTGCGGCCCCGTCCGCTCGCGCCGGTGAGGTGATCCCCCACGGTGAGCTGCCCGACCCGGGCGACGAGCCCCCAGACCCAGCGACCGTCGGCGGTCCCACCCGCCCGGATCCCGGAGGCACCGCCCGATGACGCTGCTGGCCCAAGCTGCGGAGGTGACGGCCGGCGATACCGCGGAAGTGACGCTCTTCTGGGTCTTCGCCGTCCTCGGACTGGGCTCGGCGCTCGCCGTGATCACGCTGCGCAACATCGTGCACGGCGCACTGATGCTCGTCCTGAACTTCCTCGCGATCGCGGGGCTGTACCTGACGCTGCAGTCGGCCTTCCTCTCCATCATCCAGGTGCTGGTCTACGGCGGCGCCATCATGGTGCTGTTCCTGTTCGTGATCATGCTGCTCGGCGTGGACAACGACGACCTGTTGCAGGCCGACGGTCGCAACCGGCTGCTCGCGATCATCGGCGGCGCCCTGCTCGCGGGCGCCATCACCTTCGCGTTCGTCGGTCCCTACACGTCGGCCGCCTCGATCTGTGCCGAGGAGGCTCCGGCAGCGGCCGCAGGTCAGTACGACTGCGTCGGGCTGGACTACGAGGAGGACGACGGGGCGGGTGTGGCCTTCATCGGGCGTTCGATGTTCACGACCTACACCTACCCGTTCGAGCTGTCCGCCCTGCTGCTCACGGTCGCGACGATCGGCGCGGTCATCCTGGCGCGCCGCCGCGACCTCACCCCGGAGGACGAGGACGAGGTGGTCGGCGACGAGCGGGCCGAGCCGACCGGCGCGCACCCGGACGACCGAGGTGATCCCGACCTCGTGCTCGAGGGCGACGACGCCGGGGCCGAGCCCCGAGGGGAGGGCTGAGCCGTGGCCATCGGGTACTACTACGTGCTCTCCGGTCTGCTGTTCTGCATCGGGTTGGCGGGGGTCGTACTGCGCCGCAACGCCATCGTGCTGTTCATGTGCGTCGAGCTGATGCTCAACTCCGTGAACCTCACGCTCGCGGCCGCCGCCCGCATGTGGGGCGGCCCCGACGGGCAGGTCTTCGTGTTCTTCGTGATCGTCGTCGCCGCCGCCGAGGTGGTCGTCGGGCTCGCCCTGATCGTCAACCTCTACTTCCGTCGCGGCACGCTGGACGTCGACGTCCCCCAGCTGTTGAAGTGGTGACACCGGACCACGCCCCGGCGCAGCCCGTCGGGCCCCGCGCCCGCCGCCCCCGACACCCGCGTCCCCTCGCTCCGCTCGCACCAAGCCCCCGCCGGCCGCACAGAAAAGGACGTCCGTGAAGCTGCTCGCCGTGCTCGCCAGCGGGGTGGAGCTGGAGGTCGTGGAGACGACCTCGGGCCTGATCGGGCTGGCCTGGTTGATCCCGCTGGTGCCGCTGCTCGGTTTCGTGGGCGTGCTGCTCGCCACCCGGGCCCTGGCGGATCGCGCGGCGACGATCGCCATGGGGGCCGCGGCGCTGACCTTCGTGCTGAGCGCCGCCGTGGCGACGACCGTGATCCTCGAGCCGGCGACGTACGTCCGGGCCATGCCCACGTGGATCGACGTGGGCGGCTTCACCGTGACCTTCGAGCTGCTGATCGATCAGCTCACCGCGGTGATGCTCCTGGTGGTCACGGGGGTCGGGCTGCTCGTGCACGTGTACTCCGTGGGCTACATGCACGGTGACAGCCGGTACCCGCGCTACTTCGGCTACCTGAACCTGTTCCTGGCCTCGATGCTGATCCTGGTGCTCGGCAGCAACCTGCTGACGCTGTTCCTCGGGTGGGAGCTCGTCGGGCTGTCGAGCTACCTGCTCATCGGGTTCTGGTTCGAGAGCCGCTCCAACGCGGCGGCGGCCAAGAAGGCCTTCGTGACCAACCGCGTGGGCGACGTCTCGTTCATGGTCGGGATGTTCCTGACGTTCGCGACCTTCGGAACGCTCGACATCCTCGACGTCGTCACGGACGCGGAAGCGCTCGCGTCCGGCACGGCCTTCGCGCTGGTGCTGCTCTTCCTCGGTGGCGCCGTCGCGAAGTCGGCCCAGATCCCCCTCTACGTCTGGCTGCCGGACGCCATGGCCGGCCCGACCCCCGTCTCCGCGCTGATCCACGCGGCGACCATGGTGACGGCTGGCGTCTACCTGTTGGTGCGTCTCTCGCCGCTGCTGGTCGTCTCCGTCGACGCGATGGAGATCATCGCCTGGGTGGGTGCCCTGACGGCGCTGTTCGCGGCGCTGATCGCGGTGCGCCAGGACGGCATCAAGGAGATCCTCGCCTACTCGACGATCTCCCAACTGGGCTTCATGTTCCTGGCCGTCGGGGTCGGGGCGTTCCGGGAGAGCATCTTCCACCTCGTCACCCACGCCTTCTTCAAGGGGCTGCTGTTCCTCGTGGCCGGGTCGGTGATGCACGCGATGGCCAACCGCACCGACATCTGGCAGATGGGTGGGTTGCGCAAGGTCATGCCGGTCACGTTCTGGACGGCGGCGATCGGGACGGCCGCCATCGCCGGCGTCCCGCCGCTGGCCGGCTTCTTCTCGAAGGACCAGATCCTCACGGAGGCCTACTTCCACGGCTACGGCGCCATCTGGATCATCGGCCTGGTCGCCGCGGTGCTGACCGCGTTCTACATGTCGCGCTGGTTCATCCTCATCTTCCTCGGCCGGCCCCGGTACGGCGAGGTCGTCCACCCGCACGAGTCGCCACCGTCGATGACGGTGCCCCTGATCGTGCTCGCCGTCCTCTCGGCGATCGGTGGTCTGGCGCTCAACGCGGTGCACACGGGACCGCTCTACCGCTTCCTCGAGCCGACGGTGGGCCCGATCGACCAGCTCGGATACGAGCCGGTGGGGCCCCTCGAGGAGGCGGTGCTGATCCCGCTCGCGATCGTGGCGGCGGCGGTCGGGATCCTGCTCGCCTACCTGGCGTACGCCCGCCGTGACGTCAGCTCGGGGCGGATGAGCGAGCCCGTCAGCGGCGTGGGGGCGGAGCTGATGGAACGTCGCTTCTTCGTCGACGAGGCCTACGAGAAGGTCTTCACCGGGGCCGGCGGTCGCGTCGCCCAGGCGATGGTCTGGTTCGACACCCGCGTGATCGACGGGCTGGTCGACGGTGCCGGCGCCGTCTCGGTCGCCATCGGGCGGGTCGGCCGACGCGCCCAGACCGGACTCGTTCGGAGCTACGTCGGGGTGGTGCTCCTCGGGGCCATCGTCCTGGTCGGCGTCCTGATGGCGCAGGTGGTCTGAGCATGGGATGGATCTCGATCACGATCGCGCTGCCGCTGGTCGGTGCGCTGGTCCTCGCCGTCGCTCCCGAGCTCTCGGCACGTGGCGTCCGCGCCGTCGGCATGGGCGCGACCGTGCTGACCCTGCTGACCTCCGTGGCGCTGCTGACGCAGTTCGACCTGAGCGAGCCCGGCCTGCAGCTGCTGGAGCGCTTCACCTGGATCCCGGCCATCGGCGCGGACGTCGCCCTCGCCGTTGACGGGGTCAGCCTGCTGCTGATCCTGCTGACGACCCTGCTGACCCCCCTGATCCTGTTCGCGTCCTGGAGCAGCGTCACGGACCGGTTGCGCGGCTACGTCGCCGCCTTCCTGGTGCTCGAGGCCGCCGTGATCGGCGTCTTCGCCTCCGTGGACCTGCTGCTCTTCTACGTGTTCTTCGAGTTCACCCTGATCCCGATGTACCTCATCATCGGCATCTGGGGAGGGACCTTGCGGCGCTACGCCGCCGTGAAGTTCTTCCTGTACACGTTGCTCGGTGGCCTGCTCATGCTGGTCGCGATCCTCTACCTCTTCGGTCAGGCCGGCACCTTCGACTACGAGGCGGTCCGCGCCCTCGAGCTGACCATCACCGAGCAGCGGTGGCTGTTCGTCGCGTTCGCCCTGGCGTTCGCCGTCAAGGTGCCCCTCTTCCCCGTCCACACCTGGCTCCCCGACGCGCACACGGAGGCGCCCACCGGTGGGTCGGTGTTCCTGGCCGGCGTGCTGCTCAAGATGGGCACCTTCGGCCTGCTCCGCTACGCGCTGCCGATCTTCCCCGACGCCACCGTGGAGTTCGCGCCGTGGCTGCTGGCGATCTCGGTCGTCGGCATCCTCTACGGCGCCGTGGTCGCGCTGATGCAGGCCGACATCAAGCGGCTGATCGCCTACTCGTCGGTCAGCCACATGGGTTTCGTCGTCCTCGGCACCTTCGCGCTCAACGCCACCGCCACCTCGGCGTCCGTGATCCAGATGGTCAACCACGGCCTGTCGACCGGCGCGCTCTTCCTCCTGATCGGCTTCCTGTACGAGCGACGGCACACGCGCCAGATCGCCGCCTTCGGGGGGTTGGCGAAGCAGGTGCCCGTTATGGCGGGGCTCTGGCTGGTCGTGTCGATGTCGTCGCTCGCGCTGCCGGGGCTGAACGGGTTCGTGGGTGAGTTCCCCATCCTGCTCGGGACCTTCCAGGAGAACCGGACGGCCGGGGTGCTCGCCGCCTTCGGCGCCGTGCTCGCGGCGGTCTACCTGCTGTGGGCCTACCAGCGCATCTTCCACGGCCCACTCGAAGGCGCGGACAACCAGAACACCGTCGATCTCAAGCCGAGGGAGATCGGCGTGTTGACGCCCATCGTGGTGTTGATCGTCGCGATCGGCCTCTACCCCCAACCGATGTTCGACCTGGTCGAGCCCTCGGTCGACCGCGTGCTCACCGAGGTCGGTGTGAGCGAGCTCGAGGTCGAACCGGCCGCCACGACCAGCGAGGAGGGCTGACGTGTTCCTCGCCCAAGCCACCGAGCCCCTCGAGATCCCCGAGGTCGCCTGGTCCAGCTTCGCGCCCGAGCTGGCGCTGACCGCAGCGGCCCTGGTCCTGCTCCTGATCGCCATCGCCAAGGGCCGCCAGCAGCTCGTCGCCGTCCCAGCGGCCGTGGTGTCCCTGGCCGCCGGCATCTGGCTCGTCACGCAACAGCTGGTGGTGCCGGGCGGAGTCGCCATCGCGCTCGGTCTGGCCCTGCCGGCGCTGGTCTTCGCCTTCCCCCGTCGTGGGTCGCTGGTGCAGGCCTGGGGGGCCGGGCTCGCCCTGGTCGGTGCGCTGGTGCTGACCGGATGGCAGTACCTCACGGTGCTCGAGGGAGGTGGCACGGAGGTCGCGACGATCGTGCCGCAGGCGGCACTTGCGGGCGCGCTCGCCAACGACGGCATCGCGTTCTTCACCCGCATCACCGTCTACCTGACGGGGTTGCTGGTCGTCCCGATCGGCTACGGCTACCTGCAGGACCGGCGCATCAACCGGGCCGAGGTCGAACCGCTGTTGCTGCTCGCGGTGGTCGGTATGGCCGCGCTCGGGACCGCGAACGACCTGATCACGCTGTTCGTCGCCCTCGAGGTGCTCTCGCTCGCGCTGTACGTGCTGGCTGGCCTCGCCCGGCGCGACCGCCGGTCGCAGGAAGCCTCGCTGAAGTACTTCGTGCTCGGTGCGGTCGCTTCGGCGATCCTGCTCTACGGCATGGCCCTGACCTACGTGGCCAGCGGTGAGCTCGCCCTGCCGGCGATCGGCAGCTCGCTCGGGCTGGTGACCACCGACCGGGTCGTGGCCACGCTCGGGCTCGCGCTGATCACCGTGGGGCTGGGCTTCAAGGTCGCCCTGGTGCCCTTCCACCTCTGGACGCCGGACGTCTACCAGGGCTCGCCGACCAACGTCACCGCGTTCATGGCCGCCGCGACCAAGGCGGCCGGCTTCGCGGCGATCCTGCGCCTGTACCTCGTGGCGTTCCCGGGCCTGCAGGGGCTGTGGGTGCCCGTCCTGGCCGTCCTCGCCGCTCTCACGATGCTGTACGGGGCCTACCTCGCCCTCGTCCAGCGCGATCTGAAGCGGATGCTCGCGTACTCGTCGATCACCCACGCCGGCTACGCGACCATCGGGGTCGTGGCCGTCTCGGACGCCGGGCTGTCCGGCACGCTCTGGTACCTGCTCACCTACGCCGTCTCGACCTTGGGCGCCTTCGCGTGCGTGATCGCGATCGAACGCACCCGGGGCGGTGAGGTCGGCCTGCTCGAGCTGCGGGGCCTGGGTCGCACGTCCCCCGCCATCGCCGGGATCCTGTCGCTGTGCCTGCTCTCGCTCGCGGGGCTGCCCCCGACGGCCGGCTTCGTCGGCAAGCTGGTCGTGTTCCAGGCCGGGGTGCAGGCGGGGCTGACCTGGCTGGTGGTGATCGGGGTGCTCTCCAGCGTGGTCGCCGCGTTCTTCTACCTGCGCATCGCCGGCACGATGTTCCTCGAGGACGCCGACCCGGCGCTGCCCCTGCCGGCCGCGTCGAGCGGATTGACGGTCGGGACCGCCGTGAGCGCGGCGCTCGTGGTCTTCCTCGGCATCCAACCCCAGCTGTTCCTCCAGGTCGCCGACTCGGCCGCGGCTCTCGTCAGGTGAGCCGACACGAGCACACCGAGGACGGGGCCGCCGCGGCCGCAGCGGCGGCCACCGGCGCGCGACTGTCGGTGCCGCCCCCGGTCCTCGAGCAGCTCGAGAGCCGCGGTCTGCCCGTCACGGGGACGCTGGACGCGGTCGAGCAGCGCCTGCAGGAGCAGGTCGGCTCGAGCCACGCCTTCGTCGACGAGCTGGCCCGCTACCTCATCTCGGCCGGTGGGAAGCGGTTCCGTCCGCTGATGGTGGCGCTCAGCGGACACCTCGGCGACCCCGACAGCCGAGGGCTCGTCGACGCCGGAGTCATCGTCGAGCTCGTGCACCTGGCCACGCTCTACCACGACGACGTGATCGACGAGGCTCCGGCCCGCCGGGGCACCCCCAGCGCGAACTCGCGGTGGGACAACACGGTCGCGATCCTCACGGGCGACTACCTCTTCGCGCGCGCGTCGGAGCTCTCCGCCGACCTCGGCGTCGAGGTGACGCGCATCATGGCGCGCACCCTCGCGAGGTTGTGCGAGGGTCAGATCGCCGAGGTGCAGGGCTCCAAGGGAGCCCTGCCGCCCGACGTCCCCCGGTTGGCGGCCACCGAAGCGCACTACCTGGAGGTCGTCTCCGGCAAGACGGCGTCGCTGATCGCGACCTCGTGCCGTTACGGCGCGCTGCTCTCCGGCGTCGATGCGGCGGGGGTGGAGGCGGCCGCCGCCTACGGCTGGAACGTGGGGATGGCCTTCCAGCTCTCCGACGATGTCCTGGACATCGCCTCCGACCACGAGGACACGGGCAAGACGCCGGGCACCGACCTGCGGGAGGGGGTGCGCACGCTGCCGGTGCTGTACGCGCTCGACCGCGACGACGGCGAGCTCGCCGCCCTGCTCGACGGCGAGCTCAGCGACGACGAGGTGGAGCGCGCCCTGGAGCTGCTCAGGGCGAGCGACGCGCTGTCGCGGGCGCGCGACACGGCCGCGGTCTACGTGGAGGCCGCGGTGGAGGAGCTGGCTCCCTTCGGTGACGCTCCGGTGGTCGCCGCCCTCAGTGGCCTCGCCCGGTACTCGCTGGACCGCGTCGGGTGAAGGGCGTGCTGGTCGCGCTGATCGCGCTGGCCGCCGTGATGGTCGGGATCGAGCTCGCCGCGGTCCCCGTCGCCGAGGCCACCCTGCGGTCCGAGCTCGAGGAGGCCGAGCTACCGGTCGACGAGCTCGAGGTGACGGGCATCGGGCGGCCCGCGTTCCTCGGCGTGGTCACGGGGTGGGCCCGTGACCTCGAGGTCGAGCTGCGCGGGGTCGACGTGGACGGCTGGCGGTTCGCCGAGGCCTCGCTGACCGCCCCCGAGGTCGAGCTGCCGTGGGCGTTCGACGAGCGCGACCCGGCCCCGGCCGGGCTCCGGGCCCGGGCCACGCAGCGGGACCTCCAGGCCGAGCTGCGCTCCCGCGCTCCGGCACAGCTCGACCCGGTGCTGGAGCTCACCCCGGGCACCGCGTCGTTGGGCGTGGAGTCGTTGCCCGTGACCCTGCAGCTCGCGGTCGAGGTGTCCGACGGGGTCCTGACGGTCGCTCCCGGGCGGGAGACCCCGGAGTGGCTCGAAGGTCTCGACCTCAGCTTCGAGTTCGAGCTGCCGGAGGAGCTCAGGATCGACACGGTGACGATCGAGGACGGAGCGTTGGTGCTGACCGCGGAGCTCGACCTCGCGACGCTCGCCGACCAGCTCGAGGGTTCCCCGGCTGCCGCCGACGTGGGACAGGGCCGGGGCGTCACGGAGGAGCCCTCCCGTGGGTGAGGGGGTCCGACCGCTGCGGGAGCTGCTCGGGCCGGGCTGGCCCGAGGCGCTGGCGGGGGTGGAGCCCCGGATCCGCGAGCTCGGAGCCTTCCTGCGTGAGGAACGGGCGGCGGGTCGCGGGTTCCTGCCGGACGCCGCACGGATCTTCGCCGCGTTCCAACGGCCGCTCGACGACGTGCGCGTGCTCGTCGTGGGCCAGGACCCGTACCCGACACCCGGTCACCCGATCGGGCTGAGTTTCGCGGTGGCGCCGGACGTGGCCCCGCTCCCACGCAGCCTGCAGAACATCCTGCGTGAGCTGACCGACGACCTCGGCCATCCCGCCCCGAGCAGCGGGGACCTGAGCGCGTGGGCGGACCAGGGCGTCATGCTGCTCAACCGCTGTCTGACGGTGCGGCCCGGCGCGCCGGCCTCGCACCGGGGTCGCGGCTGGGAGGAGGTCACGGAGGCGGCGATCGAGGCGCTGGTGCGGCGCGAGCGTCCACTGGTCGCGATCCTCTGGGGCCGCGATGCCCGCTCGCTGGCCCCGAAGCTCGGTGACACCCCCCGGGTCGAGTCCTCCCACCCGTCGCCGATGTCGGCGGACCGTGGCTTCTTCGGTTCGCGACCGTTCAGCCGCACCAACGCCGCACTCGAGGCGCAGGGTGCCGACCCCGTGGACTGGCGCCTGCCGTGACGGCCCTCCTCGCCCGAACGGCGTGCGCAGCCGTCACCGCCGTTGGGTCGGTGTCCGGGGGGTTGCTAGCCTGGGACCCGTGGCCCCCGACGGGCCACGTCGCGCCCGCGGCGACCGACCACGCCGGCTCGACGAGGGCTCGCAACGCTCGCGACCCGTGGCCCCGGCGGTCGGGTGCCCCGGCCCGACGAAGGCCGGACGCTTCGGCGCGAACGCACCCACGACGACCGGTTCGCCCGGGACCAGCCACCGCACGCGACCGACAGCCCACCGGCCGACGATCCCGCTGGCCGCCACCACACGATGACGTCAGGTTCCCACCGGGGAGGTGCGGGTGAGCTTC
>SKTG01000052.1 GCA_007118045.1 Nitriliruptoraceae bacterium | reverse complement strand
TCCCCCGCAGGCACCGCCCCGCCCGCGCCCGCGGGCACCGCCCCGCGCGGCTCGTTCACGCGAGAGCGGACGCCGGCCCCCCACCTCCGCCATCCGCGTGTGGCTCGGCACCGTCGGCCATCCCGTGCGTGAGCACATCCCGGTCCGCGACGGTGCGCGGAAGTAGCATCCGCGGCCCACGACCTACGGAGCCGCGTCCCGTGCTCGATCTCGACCTCGTCCGACCGCGCTTCCCGGCGTTGGCCGAGACCGGACCGACCGGTGAGCCCCTCGTCCACGCCGATGCCCCGGGCGGCACCCAGGCCGTCGATGCCGCGATCGAGGCGATGGCCGGTCACCTCCGGGCCGGTACCGCCAACCAGCACGGGACGTTCGCCGTCTCACGCCGCACGGACCTGCTGGTCGACACGGTGCGAGAGCAGCTGGCGGGCTTCCTCGGCACGGAGGCCGAGGGCGTGGTCTTCGGGCCGAACATGACCACGCTGACGATCCATCTCGCCCGATCGCTGGACGTGCAGCTCGGCGCCAACGACACGATCGTGTGCACGCAGCTCGACCACGACGCGAACGTCTCACCGTGGCTCGCCCTCGCCGCGAGGACGGGCACCACGGTGCGGTTCGTGGAGCTCGATCCTCGGACGGGACGGCTCGATCCGGCCTCGCTCGAGGACGTGGTCGACGAGCGGACGCGCGTGATCGCCTTCCCGGGCGCGTCGAACGCGCTCGGCACGGTCGTCGACCCCGCCCCGTTCGTGGCCGCGGCACGAGCGGTGGACGCGTGGACCGTCATGGACGGCGTGCACACGGTCCCGCACCTCGCGGTCGACCGGCACGCCCTCGGCGTCGACGTGATGCTCTGCTCCGCTTACAAGTTCTACGGCCCTCACGCCGGCATCCTGGCGGCCGACCCGCAGCTGCTGACGGCGCTGACGCCCGAACGGCTCCGCCCGGCTCCCGACGAAGGCCCGGAGCGGTGGCAGACCGGTACCGCCAGCTTCGAGTCGATCGCGGGTATCGGCGGGGCGGTGGCCTACCTGGCCGGGCTCGGCATGGACGTCGTGGCCGAGCACGAACACACCCTCACCGCGCGGTTCCTCGACGGGATCGAGACGCTGGACGATGTCACGCTCCACGGTCCTCCGGAAGCGACCCAGCGGACACCGACGTTCGCCGTGACCGTGGCCGGGCACACCCCGAACGCGGTGGCGCAGCACCTCGCCGACCGCGGGATCAATGTCTGGGCGGGCCATTACTACGCCATCGAACCCATGTACGTCCTCGGGCTGCTCGAGCACGGCGGCGCGGTCCGCATCGGTTTCGCTCACTACCACGGTGTGACCGACGTGGACCGTGTCATCGCGGCGCTGGCCGAGCTGTCGAGCTGACCGGCGGTCCACGGCGGACCGGGCCGCCGCGCCCGCGGGCCGGGCCGGGTCGGGCCGCGTGCGGTCGAGCCCCGCGGTTCGTCGGTCGGGCCGAGCGGATCCCGCCGGAGGGTCGGGATCTAGCCCTCGTCTCCGTCGACGGGGCCGGCGAAGCGCACCACCTCGGGAGTGTCGGTGAGCGTGTCGAGGTACTCGCCCGCAGCGGCGGCCGCAGCGTCGATCCGCTCGGCCACGTTCGAGGTGTCGCGGTAACGGAACTGGGCCGTGTCGGTGTGCTTCAGCTCGGTCCCGGACGGCAGCAGGTGTACGTCGACGTGTGACGGGATGCGCTCCATCGCGTCCACGAACCGGTGGCGGCGAGCGATCTCGAAGGCGACGAGCCCGACCTCCCACGGTCGCTCCGGCGGCGTCAGTGGCTGTTCGATCCGGCCGACCTGCAGCACGTAGATCCGACGGGCACCGAGCTCGATGGCCCTGCCGACGGGGATGCTGTCGACCAGCCCACCGTCGAGGTGATGCTCACCGTCGATCTCGACCGGTGGCAACAACCCCGGGACCGCCGTGGTCGCGAGCAGGGCGGGGATGAGCTCACCGTCGTGGAACCAGCGGGCCCCGGCTCGTTCGATGCTCGCCGCGACGCACTGGAACGGCAGGGTCAGCTCGTCGAAGCGACGAGCCTCGAGGTGGGTCATCAGCATCCGTCGCAGGCGATGGTTGCCGTGCAGGTGCGTGCGCGTCCGCGCGAAGGTGCTGGCGCGCTCGATCAGCGAGGCGTCGAAGGGGCTGTACTCGTCGATCGTGTGCCATAGGTGGGTCAACCGGTCGATCGCGGTGTCGGGGTCGGCGGCCAGCAGGGCACCGTTGAGCGCGCCGACCGAGGTGCCGAGGACCAGGTCGGCGCCGATGCCGCGCTCGCTCAGGGCCTGCAGCATGCCGACCTCGGCCGCTCCGTGGACCCCGCCACCACCGAGGACGAACGCGACCGGCGCGCCCTCACCCGTACGTCGTGCTCCTGACATCGCGCCCCCGGCCGGATCGTCTCACGGTGCCGCCGACCGTACGCGCCTCGACCGACGGGTGGGAACGGCGCCGTCGACGGGTGGGAACGGCGCCGCGGACGACGGAGCCGCTCCGTCACGTTCTGACCGGGTCCGGTGGAGCCGCTCCGCCATGCTCGAACCGCTCGACCGAACCCACTCGCTGCCTTCTTGCTGGGACCCGGAAGCTTCGGCGGAGCCGCTCTGCCTCGCTCGCACCCGGGAGCCCGGCGGAGCCGCTCCGCCGAGCTCGGAGCGGAGGCTCAGCCGCCGTCACCGGTCTCGATGGGGGCCCGCACGAGGTTGCCCCACTCGGTCCAGGAACCGTCGTAGTTTCGGACGTGATCGTGACCGAGCAGGTAGGTGAGCACGAACCAGCTGTGACTGGACCGCTCGCCGATCCGGCAGTAGACGACGGTGTCCTGACCGCCGCTGATCCCCTGCTCCTGCTCGTAGAGCTCACGCAGTTCCTCGACCGGCTTGAAGGTGCCGTCCTCGTTCGCGGCCCGGCCCCACGGCACCCCCTTGGCACCGGGGATGTGACCACCTCGCATGGCCCCCTCCTGCGGGTAATCCGGCATGTGCGTTCGCTCGCCGGTGAACTCCTGGGGGCTCCGGACGTCGAGCAGTTGTCCCTCACGCTCGAGGTGCTGCTCGACGTCGGCGCGGAACGCACGGATGGCCTCGTCGTCGCGTTCGACCACGGGGTAGTCGGTGGGCGTGACCTCGGGCTTGTCGGTCGTCAGGGGGCGGTCCTCGGCGATCCACTTGCCGCGGCCGCCGTCGAGCAGACGCACGTCGGGGTGGCCGAACAGCCGGAAGACCCACAGCGCGTAGGCGGCCCACCAGTTGCTCTTGTCGCCGTAGAAGAC
>SKTG01000472.1 GCA_007118045.1 Nitriliruptoraceae bacterium | reverse complement strand
CGCGCGGGCCAGCAGCGGACCGAGGTGGGCACGCAGCTCCTCCAGCCCGGCTGGATCCGTGACGTCGCGGCGCTGCTGCGGGACCGCGACCAGCTCGTGACCGCCCAGACGGCGCCGGATCTCGGCGAGGTAGACCTCCTGCTGCTCGCGGCGGTCGGCCAGGAACAGCCCGTCCGCGTCGGCCGGCAGCACGCGGTTGACCACGATCGCACCTACGTGCAGACCCGCCTCCTCGAGTCCAGGCACCGCGCGCGCCGTCTCCTCGATGGGCAGCCGTTCGGGGACGAGCACGGGATGGAACGTCGCGTCGTCCACGAGCCGCCTCCGCAGCCGCTGGAGGCGGCTGCGCTGCTCACGGAGACGATCGAGCACCGGATCCTCGACCGGGGTCTCCTCCCCGGCGAGGTTGCGCAGCATGCGATCCATACCGCGGACCCGTTCGCGCTGGCGGACCAGCCCCTCGATCCACCCCGTCACCAGCTCGGGCATGACCAGCAGCCGCAGGGTGTGCCCGGTGGGGGCGGTGTCGACCACCACCCGTTCGTAGCGCCCCGGCAGATCGTCGAGCAACGTGGCGAGCCGGTCGATGACCGCCGATTCCAGCGTCCCGGCGCCGCGGCGGGCGAGATCGAGGTGGCGGTCGACGGTGTCGCGGACCTCCGGGGCGACCAGCCGGTGCACGTCGGCGCGCACGCGTTCGACGTGCGCGTCCGCCTGCCGCTCCGCGTCGATCTCCACGGCGGCCAGGCCACCGGACAGAGGCGTGGGCTCGTCGCCGATGCGAGCTCCCAGCAGGTCGGCGGTCGAGTGCGCAGGATCCGTGGAGACCAACAGGGTGTGTTCGCCCGCCGCGGCGAGCGCGGTGGCCAGAGCGGCGGCCACGGTGGTCTTGCCGACCCCGCCCTTGCCGCCGACGAGCAGGATCGGACGTGCGCTCGGTGCGCTCACGGCCGAAGGGCGAGGCTCAACAGCACACGCCCGGTTCGGGGAACCGGTCGAGCCCCTGCTGCTGATGCCACGTGTGGAAGCGGTCGACCATCTCCGCGGTGACCGGGAGCGTGTGGTAACCGGCCGGGTCGTCGATCCCGAACGCCGAGAGGTAGAGCAGCGCGACGAACGCGTCCTCCTGCGAACGCGCCTCCCGCTGCAGCGCGGACCGCCACTTGGTCACGAACAACGCGTCGTGCCAGGCGGTCACTCGGCGCCACAATCCCGCTGCCCCGCCGACAGCCGGGTGGGACCCCGCGGGCTCGCCGGGTCCCGCCATCAGCTCGTCGCGGCGAGCTGGTCGAGCACGAGCTCGACCGCCCGGTCCGGCTCCGGGATCGGGCCGCTGGAGACCACCCGTCCGTCGACGAGGATCGCTCCCTGTCCGGAGCCGCGGCGCAGCTCGGTCAGGGCCTCTCGCCAGGTCGCGCCGGACCGCCGAGCGTCGCGCAGCACGCCGGGCAACAGGAAGGTGATGTTGCGCGGGTCGACGATCTGCACCTCGACGGTCGGCAGCTCCCTGCGCAGTGCGCGGTAGACGGCGCCCATCCGTTCCATGCCGGCGCGTGCCCGGCTGAAGTCCGCGGCGCCGGCGACCTCGGTGGTGCCGCCCTCCAGGCGGCCGCAGCAGCCCGACCCCGTGGTCTGCTGGTCCCACTCGCGGAGCAGCAGCACCCGGTGCCGCGGCGGCTCGTCGGTCACCGAGCGCCTCCCCCTCGCAGGTCGTCACGTGCCTCGTCACCCACGGGCTCGCCGGCACGGGCCCTGCGGATCGCGCCGAACGCCTCCACGATCAGCCACAGGGCCAGGGCGAAGATGATGGCATCGAGCGGCGCCAGGAGCCAATCGCCGTCGCGCACGAAGTCGATGAGGTTGATGAACAACGCCCACGTCGTCATGACCAGCAGGAACACCAGCGGGATCAGCTGCGGGAGGGCGTTGCGACCGGACCGGGTCACGTACACGGCGATCACGGCCAGCGCCAACCCGGCGGTGAGCTGGTTCGTGGTGCCGAACAACGTCCAGAGACGGCCGAAGGCGAAACCCTGCGCTTCCGCGTCACCACCGGCGGGGGCGAGCGCCAGGGCCAGCGGGATCACCACGGCCATCGCCGTCACGGCGGTGAGGTTGCGCGTGGCGTTGCGGAAGCTGCCTCCGATGCCACCGGCCTCGGCCGGGATCATGGTCCCGAGCTCCTGGATGATGTAGCGCTGCAGCCGCACCCCCGTGTCCATCGTGGTGGCCGCGAACGAGATCACCACCACGGCGGCGAAGATCGTGCCGAGGTCGGCCGGGACCCCGAGGTGCGAGGCGAAGCCGGCGATCCCCTGGACGAAGTTGCCGACCGCCCCGTCCGACGCGGTCCCGAAGTCGGCGTACTGCTCCTCCCAGCTGAGCCCGACCGCGGCGATGCCGGCGGTCGTCGCCAGGATCGCCCCGAGGGCCAGCGAGCCCTCGCCCAGCGCTCCCAGGTACCCCACGTGGCGGGCGTCGGTCTCCTTGTCCAGTTGCTTCGAGGTCGTGCCCGACGCCACCAGGGAATGGAACCCGGAGATCGCCCCGCAGGCGATCGTGACGAACAGGAACGGGAAGAACGAGGGGGTGCCCTCCGGCAGCGCCGTGTTGATCGCGGGCGCCACGATGCGGTCGAACCCGATGATCACCCCGAGGAAGATCACCCCGAGTGCGATGAACAGCTGGTGGCTGTTGATGTAGTCCCGAGGTTGGAGCAGGACCCACACCGGGATGCGCGAGGCCACGAACGCGTACAGGAACAGCAGCACGATCCACAGGGTGCGTGGCCCCATGCCGAGCGCCTCGGCCGCGTTGTCGAGCTCGATCGGGTAGGCGGCGCCGACCGGGATGAGGGCGTAGAGGACCGCCACGCCCACGATCGAGGGCACGAGCGCCCCCGTCCCGGTGCGGTAGATGTACTGGCCGACCGCGATCGCCAGCGGGATCTCCAGCACGATCGGGATCACCGCGCCGGGGTTGCCTACGAACAGGTTGCCGATCACCACGGCGAAGACCGCGTTCACCAGCGTGAGCAGGAAGAAGATGATCAGCAGGAACAGCGTGCGCGAGCGTCGGTTGATGACCCTGCTGGTGAGGGTGCCGATGTTCTGTGCCCGGTTGCGCACGCTGACGACGATCGAGCCGAAGTCGTGGACGCCGGCGGCGAACACCGTGCCGAGCACGACCCAGATCAGCGCCGGCACCCAGCCCCAGAAGACCCCGATCGCCGGCCCCACGATCGGCGCGGCGCCCGCCACCGAGGTGAAGTGGTGCCCGAACAGCACGTGCTTGT
>SKTG01000404.1 GCA_007118045.1 Nitriliruptoraceae bacterium | reverse complement strand
GGTCTCGATCCCGTTCGTGATCGCGATCAACGCCGGCTGGGCCGAGGTCGTCGCCACGTTCGAGCCCGGCGATCTCGCGCTGGGCACGGGGATCCTGGTGTACGCGGTGGCGATGCTGTGCACGGGCCTCTGGGAGGAGCTGCTCCTGCGTGGCGTGTTCCTGTGCAACGCCGCCGATGGTCTGCGGCGGTGGCTGTCGCCGCACCGTGCCGTCGTCGGTGGCCTCGTGCTGAGTTCGCTGGTGTTCGCCCTCGGACACCTCGCCCAGACGGGAGTGTCGGTCACGTTGGTGACCTTCGTCCTGTCGGGGTTGGTGCTCGGGGTCGTCTACCTGTGCAGCGGCGACCTGGCTCTCGTCATCGGGGCACACGCGGCGTTCAACATCACCTCGAACCTCCTGTTCGCCCGTGCCGGCGGGCCGACCGAGGGGCTGTCGGTGATCATGCGCCTCGAGGTCGACCCGAGCCGGCCGCTGCTCGAGTCGGGTGGCGTCCTCGAGTTCGCGGCGTTCGTCCTGCTCGGCCTGTTCGCCCTCCTGTGGATCCGCGCCTCCCGGGGGACGGTCTCGGTCGACCTGCCATCACTCGGCCTCGACGAGGAGCCGATGGTGACGACATCCGCCAGCAGCCCGACGCCCGGCTGACCCGAACGAGGGAGCTGTTGCTCTCGGTGCCGAGCTGACCGCGTCAGGAGCTGCACGATGAGCGCCCCACTGATGCCCGTCTGGAACCAGCTGTTGCGCTTCGTCCTGGAGATGGTCGCGCTGGTCGGACTGGGGGCGTTCGGGTGGTCGCTCACCCGGCACTCGGCCCGCTGGCTCCTGGCGGTCCTCTTCCCGCTCACCGCTGCGGTGGCCTGGGCCACCTTCCGGGTCACGGGGGACCCGGGCCCCGCTCCCGTTGCGGTCGGCGGATGGCTTCGCCTCCTCATCGAGCTCGTCGTCCTCGGTGGCGGTGCACTCGGCCTGGGGCACTCCTTCGGCCGCTGGGTGGGCGTGGGCTTCGCCGCCGCGATCCTGGTGCACTACGCAACCACCCTGGAACGACTGCAGTGGCTACTGACGTCATGATGCCGGCCGGGCGTCGGCCGCGTGTTGGGCGACACGTCGTTCGAGCGGGGCGGCGACACCTTGCGAGAGGACAAGACGAGCGCGTGTGCACGAACGGTTCTTCGACCGTGGCGACGATCCTGGGAGGCACGGGGAACGTGCGCTAGAAGCGGCGCCGCACGTGTTCGGCGGTCGGCAGGTCGTCGAGGCGCATCGTGGTGCGGTTGAGTGTCTTCCTCGGAGCCGTTGTGAAGCGGGCTGCCGATCACTCCGATGGCTCGGACCTCTGGCCGACACCCGCTTGTCGGGCGAGGTCTGCTGCGTCGTACCGGCTGGTGACGTGGAGCTTGGCCAGGATGTTGGACACGTAGTTCCGGACGGTCTTCTCTCCGAGGTGCAGGCGGCGTGAGATCGTGCGGTTGTCGAGTCCGCTGGCGAGCAGCTCGAGCACCTCCTGCTCTCGGTCGGTGAGCTCAGGGAAGGGGCTGGGTGGTTGCGTCCCGCCGAGAGCGAAGGCGTCCAGCAGCCGTCGGGCCACCTCTGGGCCGAAGACGGCCTGCCCGTGTGCCACTGACCAGAGGGCACGTTCGATCTCGTCGCGGTCGGCACCCTTGACGAGGTAGCCGTGCGCCCCAGCCTGCACGGCGGCGAGCAGGGAAGGTCCGTCCTCGAGCATCGTCAGGACGAGGACGCGTGGTCCGGCGCCCGTGGTGAGCTGCCGGGTCGCCTCGATCCCACTCATGCCTGGCAGATGCAGGTCCATGAGCACGACGTCGGGAGGCGCCTGCTGCGCCAGACGCAGAGCTTCGGCTGCGGTCCCGGCTTCCCAGAGCGTCTCGACGTCATCGAGCGTGGCGAGGACCGCCCGGAGACCGTCGCGGAAGATGGGGTGATCGTCGACGATGGCGACCGTGATCATGCTCGCACCGGGATGGCAGCCGAGATCCGGGTCCCACCTTCCGGCCCACCACCGATCGAGCACCGTCCGCCGAGCTCGCGAGCGCGTTCCATCATGGAGATCATGCCCACACCCGGACGAACGGTGAGTGGAAGGCCCCCACCGTCATCGGACACCTCGACGCGCAAGCCATCGTCGAGGTGCAGCGTGACGGTGCAGTGCCGGGCAACGGTGTGCCGCCAGGTGTTCAGCATGGCTTCGCTCACGATCCGGTACGTCGCCACCTCCAGCGCCGCAGGCAGCTTCTTCAGATCCCCCTCAACCTCGAACCGGACGGCCAGCGCCGGGCGGTCGCGGGCGGGGTCGCCGTGGCCGAACTCCGCCGCCCGTTGCCGCAGCGCCTGCTCCAGACCGAGGTCATCCAGGGCCGGTGGCCGCAGGTCGTAGACGATCCGTCGCACGTCATCCACGGCAGCCGTAAGCCGGCGCGCCGTGGCGGTGATCTCCATCCGGGCCTCCGCAGGTCGCTGGTCCAGAGTCGCGGCCGTGGCCTCCAGTCGCAGGGCGAGCCCTGCGAGGTCCGGTCCTATCCCGTCGTGGAGCTCCCTGCGGAGGCGACGTCGTTCGTCTTCCCTGGCATCCACCAGCGCTTTGCGGGAACTGACGAGCTCGCCGGTGAGGTCCGTGGCGTGCATCGCGACCGCGGCGAGCTGCGCGAGGTCCTCGAGCAGGCGGCGTTCCGGACGTGACAGGACCCGGTGGCTCCGTGGCGGCGTGACGACCAGGTGGCCCATCGCCACCGCCGCGTGCTCCATGGGTATCCGCACCGCCTCTCCGACGGGCTCCCCCGATCGCGCGCGGATCTCGCCGGTCGGCGAGGTCAGCGCGGCGTAGGGCAGCCGCAGTGCTTCCCGGACCGTGTGCACCACGCTGCGCAGGGCGTCCTCGGGTTCCTGTGGCGAGGACAGCTGGCGCCCGAGCTCCTGCAGCGCCACGTACGGGTCGCGCCCCGACCCGAACAGCCGTCGATCCACGAACCTCTGCAGTCGCTGCCGCGTCGGCGCGAACGCGACCGCGACACCCACCGTCACCAGCAACGGCAGGACGCCGGCGTCCCGGTCGGTGAGTGCAGCGCCCGCAGCGCCGACCGCCGCCGCGTAGAGGACGACGATCGCGACCGAGAGGACGGCGTAGACCAAGGTCCGGCTGACGGCCACCCGCAGGTCGTAGAGCCCGTGCCGTTGGATCGCGACGACGATGGCGGCGGGGACGCTCGCGAGCGCGCCGACCTCCAGCATCACCCCGATGCCATCACCGAAGGGGAGGAGATCGGTCACGGCACTCGCGGCCGAG
>SKTG01000063.1 GCA_007118045.1 Nitriliruptoraceae bacterium | reverse complement strand
GCGAACACACCGTCGACGCCGACGACGCCGTGGACGGCACCATCACCCACACCGTCACCAACCAGATCACCTGCGACGAGGTCCTCGACCAGGCCCCGCCGGAACGGCCGGAGCAGCCCGAGCGGCCGGACATGCCGCGGCAGCCGGACGAGCCCGAGGGACCGTCCACGCCCGAGCGGCCGGACCGGTCCCAGCGACCGGGCGGGCCCGAGCGACCGGGCGAGCCAGAGGGGCCGGGCAAGCGCGAGGGACCGGCCGAGACGAGGCGGCCGGAGAGGCCGGTCGTCGCGCCGACCCAGGTGACGGCACCGGTCGTGGCGGCACCACCGGCGGTGGCCGGCGTGCGTGAACCGGCCGTGAAGGCGGCCGTGGGTGACCCGGAGGTGGCGACGCTCGCCACCGGCGACCTTCCCCGCACCGGGGTGGCCGTCCGTTGGCTGGCCACGCTGGGAGCGCTGGCTCTGGCGCTGGGGGGCCTGCTGCTCGCCTCCGATCGCCGCACCCGGCGGACCGGGACCTGACCACCGCTTCGCCACCTGGGGCGGTGGGTTCACCACCCACCGCCCGGGGATACGGGGCGATCCGGCGGCGGAGCCGGACCGACCAGTTCGATCGACGAACCAGGCGAGCGGATAACGCTCGCAGAAGGTGACGCAGCGTGAGTGAGAGGGCGCAGGGTGGCGAGCGGCCAACGCTCCGTAACCGTACGTGCTGGCGCCTTGCGGATCATCACGGAGCGCGGTTGCATGGCTGCGGTTGCCGGAACGATGCATGGGGGTGCGGACGGATCCGGAGGAGCACCGGGCCAACGGATGGAAAGCCGGTGACCAGGGCAGCCGACGACGAGGGTCGGCCACCGGTGCGAGCGACCCGGGTGCCGGCCCGCAGGACGTCGCCCCCGCCGGGGCGACCCGATCACCACGAGCGAGCCATGCGCCTGACCGCCAAGACGAGGCTCGCGACGTCGCTGGGCGCCGCCGCGCTGCTCCTGCTCGTTCCCGCGTCCGCGACGCCGGCGTTCGAGGGAACGGTCGCCGAGGTCAGCGAACCGACCGACCAGGTCGCCGAGCGCGACGAACGCGACCAGCGCGACCAGCGCGACGAACACGACGAGCACGAGAGAGGCGAGCGCGAGAGGGGCGAGCGCGACCAACGGCGCGACGACGGCCCGGGATCCGCCGCCTGCCAGGACCATCTCGTCACGCACCGGCCCGATGAGGTCGATGGCGACGAGGCGGCGGTGGCCATCACGGCTCAGGCGATCGACGCCGACCGACCGGGGTGGACCGACGTCTCGTGGGACGCCGCTCCCGCCGTCACGCTGCGGCGGATCGTGGCCACCGGCCCCGACGGCCTCGTCCACGACCTCGAGGTGGTCGCGGCCGGCGGGACCAACGATGTCATCGCCTTGACGTTCTGTGGCGTGGGTTCGGGCCGGCAGGCCGACGCCGAGACCGAGCCGGACCCCGCCCTCGCGGCGGACCCACCCGCGGAGACCGCAACCGGCCACGACGTCGCCGGAGCCGCTACCGGGGGCATCCGCAGCGGCACGGGCGACGAGGCACGTGACCCCGGCCCCGACGGTCAGGACCGGCAAGGCGGCGCCGCGGACGACGTGATCGGCGCCGGAGGCCGAACACCCGTCGAGACCGAGGCCGGCCTCGAACCGTCCCGCGCGACCGCGGTCATCGCGACGGCGCAACCCCGCCCGGACGACGCCGAGGCAACTGGCCCGCACGGAGTCGGACGCACGGCGGCGCCCGAGACGTCCGCGCTGTCTGCGGCATCGACCTCGTCCACCGCACCCACGTCGTCCACCGCACCCACGTCGTCCACCGCACCCACGTCGTCCACCGCACCCACGTCGTCCGCCGCATCCACGTCGTCCGCGGCGTCCGTCGAGGAGCCGGAGGTGCTCGGGGTCCGCCTGGTCGAGCGCGATCCGGTCGCCGGCGGTGCCACCGGCCGTGTCGGGCAACGCCCGCACGGGGTCGACCACCTCGAAGCCACGCCGGCGCGGGCGACCGGCGAGGCCGCCGACCGTCCGTGGCCCGCCTGGCTCGGCGGGTTCCTGCTCATCGTCCTGTTCGCCCAGCTGCTCGTCGAGTGGCGACGGGCCCACCGCACGACCACCTCGGAGGTACCCGCATGACCACCCTCGATCCGTTCAGCGACGACCGGTCCGACGCCGACGCCGACGCCGACACCGGGACGTCCTCCTCCGGATGGTCGTTCCCGAGCGGTGCGCTCGATCCGGAGTACCCGCCACCGCCGTTCGAGTCGGCGGGGACGGCGCCGGTCCATGACCCGGTCCCGGAGCCGGCACCGTCCACCCCTCACGCACAACGCATCGGGGTGCGGCTGCGGCGGATCCGCAACCAGCAACAGCTGTCCCTGGCCGACGTCGAGGCACGCAGCGGGGGTCGCTGGAAGGCCGTCGTGGTCGGCGCCTACGAACGCGGGGACCGGGCGGTCAACGTCGAGCGACTCGCCCAGCTCGCCGACTTCTACGGCGTGCCGTTGACCGACCTCCTGCCGGACCCGACCGAGGCTGGCCGCGCGGCCGACGCCGACCGGGACGTGCTCGACCTGCTCGCCCTGGAGGGTGACGCACCGGGCCTGGCCGCGATCGCCCGCTTCGCGGAGCACGTGCAACAACGACGCGGAGACCGCAACGGGCAGGTCCTCACGCTGCGCGGTGGCGATCTGGAGACGGTGGCGCTGACCGTGGGCGAGCCCGTCGGACTGCTCCGGACGGCTCTACGTGAACGGGGCGCACTGCTCGACCTCGAGCGTGATCCGCCGGCGACACGGCGCGGGCGCTGACGACGGCGGTCCGACAGCCGACCGCGACACGATCCCCGGCGAGGTGGCCGGCGGCCGCTCCCGACCGCCCGGGAGCGCCCGTGGATCAGGCCCGCACGGCCAGGCGCCAGGCTTCGCGGTCGACGAACCCTGCGGCTGCGTAGGCCCGGAGCGCCGCGGGGTTGTCCCCCCGCACGTGCAGGCTCACCGGCCTCCGCGGCCCGCCCTCGGCCAGCGCCTGTCGCACCGACGTGGCGACCGCTGCGCGACCCAGACCGCTGCCACGCGCCTCCGGCGCCGCGACGATGCCGGCGAGCTGCACCCCCCAACGAGGTGACGAGACGGACCGTTCCAGCTTGAAGACCGGCGCGCCGACCGGTCCCACGCACCAGACGAGCCCCTGCGCCAGGGTCGTCTCCAGACGCTGTCGATAGCCACGCAACCCGGCGCGGCCGGGGTGGGGACCGAAGTGATCGTCGACGTGCAGCTGGACGGCGAGCTCGGCGAGGGTGTCCAGGTCGGCGCGTTCGGCCCGGCGCAGCCCGGGGTCCCGGAGCTCCGTCGCGCCGGGCACGCGGTCCGGGTCGACCGTGAGGAACCGCTGGTCGTGCACGATCAGGCCGTCGTCGACGCCGGTGCGGTCGAGCAGCGCGTCGCCGGCCGCGACGTCGCCCACCAGTAGCCGCCAGCGCTTGGTCGGGGCCGGGGCCGCTCGGATCGCGGCCGCGTCCCCGCACGGAACGACCAGTCTGCCGGGGAAGACCACCGCGATCGCCCAGCGCTGGTCGTCGGCGGCGACGCGGATCGGCTCGGTCCCGTGCGACTCCAGCGTCGACAACGCGAACATGTGGCGGGCGGCGCCGCCGGCTTCCGAGGGGTAGGACGCGAGGCGCGCCGAGATCGTCTCCAGCTCGCCCGGGATCGCTCGGCGCCACCGCAACCGGGACGTCAGGCGGTCCCACGCGCCAGCGGCCCTCACCCGGCGAGCGGGAGGTTGGGGTCGACCGCCAGGTCGATGCCGGCGCTCGACCCGGCCGCCAACAGGTTCGACCCCGAAGCCGCCACCATCGCGCCGTTGTCGGTGCAGAGCGGGATCGACGGGACGACCAGGCGCTGACCGTTGGTCTCGCAGGCCGCCGCGAACCGTTGTCGCAGGCGCGAGTTCGCCGCGACACCGCCGGCCAGCACGACCTGGTCGATGTCCTCAGCGGCGGCCGCGGCCAGCGTCTTCTCGAGCTGCACGTCCACGATCGCCTCCTGGAACGAGGCGGCGACGTCGGCGAGGTCGGGCTCCTGGCCCGCAGCTTCGAGCCGGCGCAGCTCACGCACCACGGCGGTCTTGAGCCCCGAGAGGGACATGTCGTAGCTGCCGTCGTGCTGCATCGCCCGCGGGAACGCGTAGGCGGAGGGATCACCACCCCAAGCGAGCTTGTCGATCTCCGGTCCCCCCGGGAACGGGAGCCCGATGAAACGGGCGATCTTGTCGAACGCCTCCCCGGCGGCGTCGTCGATCGTGCTGCCGAGCTGTCGGAACGTCCCGTCCTCGTCCATGACGACGATCGAGGTGTGCCCCCCGGACACGACGAGGGCGACCAGCGGCGGGGTGAGGTCGCCGTACTCGAGCTGCGCCACCTCGACGTGGGCGCGCAGGTGGTTGACGCCGAGCAGCGGGAGGTCGTGCGCGAGCGCGAGGCCCTTGGCGGCGGAGACCCCCACGAGCAGCGCTCCGACCAGCCCAGGGCCGTGCGTGACGGCGATCGCGTCGACGTCGGACAGCCGGGCTCCCGATTGCACGAGTGCGCGGTCGATCGTGGGCAGCAGCTGCTCGAGATGGGCGCGCGCCGCGACCTCCGGCACCACACCACCGTAGGGAGCGTGCAGGTCGGTCTGCGAGGCGATGACGTTGGCGTGCAGCGTCAGGCGGTCCTCGACGATGCCGACGGCCGTCTCGTCACAGGAGGTCTCGATACCCAGCACGAGCACGTCAGTCCTCCTCGCGAGCCGCCGCGGGCCGCCGCCACAGGATCAGCGCGTCCTGCCCGTCGGGGTAGTAACGCGGCCGCCGTCCCTCGACGACGAACCCGTGCCGACGGTACAGCGCCCGAGCGGCACGGTTCGAGACGGCGACCTCCAGGCTCACGGCCGGCGCCCCACGGTGCTCGCTGGCCGCGAGGAGCGCCGCCAGCAACCGGTGGCCGACCCCCCGGCCACGACGCTCGGGCGCCACCACGACGTCGAGCACCTGCGCTTCGTCGCCCTGGATGGTCGCGGCGGCGTAGCCGGCCAGCTCGGCACCGAGGGTGGCGACGAGGCAGCACCGGTCGGGGGTCGTGAGATCGTGGCGCAGCAGCCGGCCGCTGGCGGGGGCGAGCCCGTCGAGGCCACGGATCGCGTCGGCGTCACCCGGTTCGGCCGGACGGACCAGGAGAGCTGCTCCGGTCACGTCGAGGCCTCGGGGGCGACACCGCCCCGGAGCCGACCGCGTTGCTCCCAGCCGATGCGGACGTCCGCCTGTCGCAGGTAGATCGGCAGCAGCTGCTCCGGCCGGACCGTCTCCTCCCGGACGAAACGTGGCAACGCCAGCTGCGCGAGGTGGGTCGCGTCGGGCCAGGCGATCTCCGGTCCACCGAGCTGCACGTGCGCCTCCTGCAGCCGGTGTCGCTCCCGCAGGGCACCGTCACCGACCACCAGGACCTCCTCCCCCTGGGCTTCGATCTCCGCGATCAGCTCGTCGACGCGTCCGACCCTGGGCTCCGTCTCGCGCTGCACGCCACCCGGCACGGAACGGTAGAAGGCCCAGAACAGCTCCCCGCGGCGGGCGTCGATGGTCACGCAGATCGGCCGGATGCTGTAGCGCACCTCGAACGCGAGCACGTCCAGTCCGCACAGGCCGACGGTGGGCAGCTGGCGGGCGGCCGCGAACGCCTGCGCGGTCGCGATCCCGACCCGCAGGCCGGTGAACAGGCCCGGCCCCAGCCCGACCGCCACGCCGTGGATGTCGCGGACCTCGATGCCGGCCTGGGTGAGGCAGAACCTGATGGCCGGCGCGAGGAACTCGCCGTGGCGGCGGGCGATGCCGAGGCTTGCCGACGCGACGACCCGTTCGTCGTCGACCAGCGCGACCGACGACCTGGCGGTGGAACTCTCGATCCCGAGGACGAGCATCAGCGCGGCTCCTGGAGCGTCTCGCACCCGTCGGCGACGTCGGACACCGTGTCACGTAGCGCCCGAACGACCTCGCACCGGCAGCGGCCGGCCCCGTACGTCGTGCCGGTCATCGCCACGGCTCGCAGACCTCGGACAACGACCCGTCGACGTCGGTCCATCGCGACCCGTGACCACGCAGCTCCACGATGCGGACCCCGTCCTCGCCGTGGACGAGCTCCACCTCGAGCCGGTCCTCCGGCAGCAGCGGCGTGATCGCGTCGCCCCACTCGATGCACGTCACCGCGTCCGGTGCCAGCACCTCGTCGCCGAGGTCCTGGACGTCGCGCAGGGTCTCCAGGCGGTAGACGTCGCAGTGCACGAGCGGCAGACGGCCCTCGTAGAGCTTGACCAGCACGAACGTCGGCGAGGTGATCGGGTCCGTGACGTCGAGCCCGGCGGCGGTCCCCTGCACGAAGCAGGTCTTGCCGGCGCCGAGCTCACCGGACAGGGCGACGACGTCCCCGGCCCGCAGCAGGGAAGCGATGGCGGAACCGAGGGCCCGCGTGTCCTCGGGCGCGGCGCAACGCAGGGTCAGCGTCGTCGGCACGCATCACCTCCGTTGCGTCCCGCGGCGGGGCGGCGGCGGGGGTCGCGGGACGCTCGTGGACACCGGCTGCGAGCTCGCGGGCATGGCCCGTCACCAGCGGACGGCGCGAGGTCAGCCCTGCGCCGCCAACCGTGATCGCAGCTCCGACAGCGCCTGCGCCCCGGTCCCCATCCGGCCGTCGAGCACGGCCTTGGCGACCGCCAGGTCGCGTCGGATGGCCTTGGCAGCCTCCGGCACGCCCCGCATGACCTCGGACGGGTGATGGGTGGGGACCAGCGTCACACCCTGTCGGACGTCCAGACGGTAGCCCGCGACACGCGCGAGTGGGACCGGCCGCCGCAGCACCACCGAGGTGGCCAGCTCCCCCAGGGTGACGATGACCTCCGGATCGACGAGCGCCAGCTCGGCATCGAGGTGACCCGCGCAGGCCCGCACCTCCTCGAGCTCCGGAGCGCGGTCGTCCGGAGGCCGGCATCGGACCACGCTCGTGAACCGGACCTCCCCCGGGACCAGGCCCGCGCGCGTCAACGCCTCCTCGACGACGTTGCGCGGCCCACCCGCCAACGCCGTGCCGTGCAGGTCCTCGTGCCGCCGCGGCACGACGCCCACGATCACCAGGCGTGCGTCCGCCGGGCCCTCGCCGACCACGGGTGTGAGCCGCTCCGCGTGGAGGCCGCACGCGGTACACGACCGCACGGCCCGTGCATGCTCGCGGGGCGTGCGACGGGGCGTCTCACGTCGCTCACCGCTCCTCGTCTCCGGCACCAACCACCTCCCGACCGGGCTGTCTCGACGGCGCACGGGGCCCGGCCGGACCGTACCGGTGGCCGACCGGCCCTCCAGAAGCGGGAGGACGTTGAGCGCGCGTCCCCGGGACAACGGCTCACACCACTGGTCCCGGCGGGCTCACGCGCTGGCCGAGTCCCGGTCGGTACCGGCCCCGGACGCGGGCTCACGCGCTGGCCGAGTCCCGGTCGGTACCGGCCACAGACGCGGGCTCACGCGCTGGCCGAGTCCCGGTCGGTCGGGGTGGGGTCGGCGGCACGGGGCACCCGACCGGCGAGGTGCTCGACGAGCACGTCGGTGACCACGTCCCCGGCCTCCAGCGGGCTCATGTGCCCGACCCCGGGGATCTCCTGCAGCCGAGCGGACGAACGCACCGCCATCCGCTGCGTCAGGGCCCGTGGGGTGATGCGGTCCTGCTCGCCGACGAGCAGCGTCATCGGCACACCCGACAGAGCGTCGAGGCCGGCGTCCTCGTCGACCCCGAGCACCGTCTCCAGCAGCCCGAACACGACGTCCGAGCCGCTCGAGAGGGCCATCTCCTGCGTGAATGCCACCACCTCGGGATCCGCGTCCGGTCCGACCCCGGACCAGCGGGCGATCAGGTAGGACAGGTCGGAGGTCGAGGCGGTCAACCGGTCGGCGGCTGTGACCACCCGTGGGTCGCGCAGCGTCGGCACGACCCGCCGGATCCCGCGCTCGAGCCGGGCGGCCGAGCGGATACCCAGCTCGAAGCCGAAGCGTTCGCCCTTGGCCTTCGAGGTCGTGGACAGCAGCACCGCGCCGGCCAGCCGACGCTGGACGAGGTCGGGCTCTCGCCGGGCCGCGTTCAGCAGGGACATCCCGCCCATCGAGTGACCGCAGACCACGAGCGGGCCCGGACCGGCCTGCGTCCGGATCACCTCGGTGAGCGTGTCGCCGAGCAGGTCGATGTGGTAGTGGCCCGATGCCGGCGACCCGGTGCGCCCGTGGCCGGGCTGGTCGTAGGTGATGATGCGGTACTGGTCGGCCAGACGGCGGACGACCTCGTGCCAGGCGCGGGCGGTACAGATCCAGCCGTGGGCGAGCACCAGCTGCGGCGCCCCCTCCGGCCCGTAGGTCTCCACCGCGACGCGCATCCCGTCCGGGCCGTCGACGTGGGAGAGCTCGCCCTCGATGCTGCCGAGGGGGACCTCGGCCGGGACGGAGGGCGGCACGATGCGGCCGCGGACGATGGCCCGTTCGGCCAGGAAGCCCACCGCTGCCCCGCCGATGAGGGCCGCCCCCACGCCGGCTGCCACGATCCCACGCCTCGCCACCGTGCCTCCCACCGTCGGCCGGGTGCGCCGGCGCCGTCGTGCCGGCCCGGGCTCGGGGCGGAGGCTACTGCCGCGGGGCGGCGCCATCGCGGCGGGAACGACGGCCACCGGGGTGGGGTCAGAGCGCCGCGTTGTAGAGGAAGCGGGCCATCTGCGCCCGGGTCACCGATGCGTCCGGGCAGTAGCGCAGGGGGTCCCTCCCACAGCCGCTGGTGATGCCCGCTCGCGCCATCGCGCCGATCGTCGCTGCGTGGGGATGGGTCGGGGCGACGTCGCTGAAGGCAGCGGCGTCGGTCTCGAGGTCGAACGCCCGGGTGAGGAACGACGCCATCTGGCCGCGGGTGACGAGCCCGTGGGGGCAGTACCTCGCCCCGTCCTTGGTGCAACCGAGCGTCACCCCTTCCCGTGCCACGGCGCCGATCGTGCCGGCGTGCGGGTGCGACCTCGAGACGTCGACGAAGGTGTCCCGGGGGCCCTCGGGCAGCTCGAGGGTCCTTGCCAGGAACGACGCCATCTGCGCGCGGTCGACCGGGGCGTCGGGACAGAACCGGCGCCCGTCGTCGGTGCAACCGGTGGTCACCCCCTCTCGGGCCAGCCAGTCGATCGCTTCGCGGTGCGGATGTGAGACCGGGACGTCGTCGAACCCTCGCCCGGTCCCGTCGCCGGGACCCTGGTCCGACGGTGGCGCGCCGTCTTCGAGGTCGGCGAGCGCCAACTCGACGTCGAGCTGCGGCAGGTGGGTGACCACGCCACCGACGCGGCGATCGTCGATCCACGTCCGTGAGCTGCGCAGAGCCGCGACCCCCTCGTCCGGGGCGGCGTCGGGGGCCAGGTCCCGCAACAGCGCCACCGCCCCCGCGACCACGGGACTGGCCATCGAGGTGCCGGAGAAGACCTGGTAGCCACCGGGCACCGACGAGCTCACCTTCTCGCCGGGCGCGACCACGTCGGTCAGCCCGTTGAGGTTGCTGAAGCTGCTGATGGCCGCGACGCCGTCGGAGGACCCCACGGCGACGACCCCGGAGAGACAGGCGGGGAAGCCGACCTCCTCGGTGTCGCCGTCGTTGCCGGTGGCCACGACGGTCAGGATC
This sequence comes from Nitriliruptoraceae bacterium, assembly GCA_007118045.1. Lineage (GTDB taxonomy): Bacteria > Actinomycetota > Nitriliruptoria > Nitriliruptorales > Nitriliruptoraceae > SKTG01. The sequence continues at coordinate 2,350 of SKTG01000063.1, read as the reverse complement.
CCCTCGGACCGCAGCCGCTCGATGGCCTCCGCGGAGACGTGGTGGTGATCGTCGCAGGCGCCGGTCCAGCCGGGCTGACCATCGCTGACCGCCGTGCCGAGGCTGAGGTTGACCGCGGCGACGTCGTGCTCGTGACGTAGCTGGTTGACCCAGTCGAGACCGGCGAGCAGGTCCGAGGAGTAGGACACCAGCCGACCGGCCTCGTCGGTGCTGAAGATCTGCGCGGCGAGCACCTCCGCGCGCGGCGCCACGCCGCGGGCGGGGACCCCGGGGACGTCGATGCTGCCCCTGCCACCGGCCGCGATGCCGGCGACGTGGGTGCCGTGCCGACTGTCGCGGAGCGGTGCCGCGGCGCCCGTGCCCTGGTCGCGGGTGCGCCCGTTCGGGCAGTCACCGCTCGTCGAGAAGCAGGCCTCGGCCACGACACGGCTCGTGCCGTCGACGTCGGCGAGGAACGGGTGGTCGCGATCGACGCCCGTGTCGAGCACCGCGACCCCCCACCCGGCTCCGTCCACACCCCGCGCCGACGCCGCGGCCGCCAGCACCTGGTCGGTCCCCACGATGCGATCGACCACGACGTCCAGGTGGGTGTCGAGGACACGGTCGGGTTCCACCGAACGCACCTGCGGCAACCGCGCCAGGCCGTCGACACGGCGAGCCTCGATCTCGACCGCCAGTACCGGGAGCGAGGCGAAGCGCCGGTGGATGTGGCCACCCAGCGTGGCGATCTCGCGTTCCAGGTCCGCGGTCGGTTCGGCGGCACTGGGGGCACCCGAGCGCACCAGCTCGGGGGTGAGCTCCACCAGAACGGACAACGTCGCCGACGGGTCGGCGGCCATCGCGGCGGTGACCGCCGCGCCGGGGGCCTGGCTCGAGGTCGATCCCGGGCCGCCCCGGGTGGCGGCCTCCGGGCCGGCCCACAGGGGCGCGTGGACGGCCGCGGCGATGGCCGGCGGGCCGGCGTGACCTGGCATCGGCGCCGCGGCGTGATCGGCGTCCTGCGCCGCGCTCACCGTGACCGGGACGGTGCTCAGCAGCGCCACCAAGAGAACGATCAGCGGTGTCGTCCGTGCGCTCGTCGGCGACATCGAGGCAGCCCCCTCGGGCCAGCCAGCCGTGTCGACCCGGTGGGTCGTCGAGCGCCGATGGCCGATCCCTCACGGACATCGGCGGCGGGCACCCGGCCCTGTAGAAGCCCGGTGCGCCCTCGTCACCCAGCCAGGTGGATGCGCGGCACGCGCGCGGAGATCTGGGTCGCGATCTCGTAGGTGATCGTGTCGGTGGCCGCGGCCCACTCCTCGACCCGGACACGCTCGCCCCCCTGCTCGCCGAGCAGGACCACCTCGTCGCCGACGACCGGTTCGTCGTCCCCGCACCACACCAGGATCTGGTCCATGGTCACGCTGCCCACCAACGGCCGGCGGTGCTCGTGCAGCAGCACCTGGGCGCGGTTGGTCAGGCCGCGGGGCACCCCGTCCGCGTACCCGATCGGGACCGTGGCCAGCCAGCCCGCCTCGGGTGCCCGCCAGCGGTGGCCGTAGGAGACCGGCGTCCCCGCGGGGACGCGCTTGACCAGGGAGACCTCGGAGACCAGGCGCAGCGCCGGGGACAGGCCGTGCTCCCACGCATCCACCTCGCTCGCGGGCGAGAGGCCGTACACGCCGATGCCGGTACGCACGAGGTCCCTGACCGCGTCGGGGTGCAGCAGGGCGCCGGCCGTGTTCGCCGTGTGCCGCCACCGCGGCCGGAGGCCGACCTTGGCGGCGGCGTCCAGGGCCCGGTCGAAGGCCGCGAGCTGCCGCTCGGTGGCGTCGACCGTCGGCTCGTCCGCTCGCGCGAGGTGGGTGTAGATGCCCTCGACCACGAGCCCGTCCGCGACCGCCAGCTGCTGCAGACGGGCGTCGAGCTCGTCCATCGGGACACCGACCCGGCTCATGCCGGTGTCGACCTTCAGGTGGATCGGCACGGGCCGTCCTCTGGCCTGGCCCGTGGCGTCGAGCACGGCCAGGAACGGCTCGCGGTACGCGGTCGGGGTCAGCTCGGCGGCGAGCAGCTCGGGCACCGCCGCGATCGGCGGTTCGGAGAGCAGCAGGATCGGCGCGTCGATGCCCGCGTCCCGCAGCTGCTGGCCCTCCTCGACCAGAGCGACGGCCAGCCACTGCGCTCCGGCCTCGAGAGCGGCCCGGGCCACGGGCACGGCGCCGTGCCCGTACCCGTCGGCCTTGACCACCGCGCACACCGGCGCGCCGGCGACCTCCCCCAACCGCGCCACGTTGGCGCGCACGGCGTCGAGATCGACCTCCACACGGGTGGGCCGCAGACCCGTGCGCACGGGCGGGGTGACCGGGTT
>SKTG01000170.1 GCA_007118045.1 Nitriliruptoraceae bacterium | reverse complement strand
TGCAGAGCACCCGTCAGAACGTGCTGATCCAGCGCTTCGTGTCGGAGAGCAAGGGCACGGACGTCCGCGCCTTCGTGATCGGCGACCGGGTCGTGGCGGCGATGCGCCGACGCGCACAGGGCGACGAGTTCCGCTCGAACGTGCATCGTGGAGGCAACGTCGAGGTCGTGGACCTCGACGAGGAGGCCCAGCGGGTGGCCGTACGCGCGGCGCAGATCATGGGCCTGAAGGTCGCGGGCGTGGACATGCTCGAGGGCCGCGACGGCCCACTGGTGATGGAGGTGAACTCGTCGCCGGGCCTGGAGGGCATCGAGGCCGCGACGGGGCTGGACGTGGCAGGCGCCGTCGTCGACTACGTCGCGAACCAGGTGGCGTTCCCCGAGCTCGACGTGCGGCAGCGCCTGACGGTCAGCGCCGGGTACGGCGTCGCGGAGCTGCAGATCGGTGAGGGCTCCGGCCTGGTCGGGTGCACGTTGGCGCAGTCGGAGCTGCGCGAACGCGACATCACGGTCCTCACGCTCACGCGCGGAACGAAGGTCATCCCGAACCCGAGGGGCAGCCGCGAGCTGGACGCGCACGACCGGCTGCTGTGCTTCGGCAAGCTGGAGGAGATGCGCGACCTGGTGCCCGCGCGACGACGACGTCGGGCCCGGCCGAAGCTGGCACCGCTGCCCGAGGACGTCGAGCCGGCGTCGCCCGACGACGACGCGGAGTCGATCCCCGCCGACGCCGAGTTCCTCAGCGCCCACGCGAGCGAGCACGGCTCGAACGGCGACTGACGGGACGGCAGGGTCCGCGGGGCCCTCCGCCCGGCCCCCGCACCCGGCCCCGCACGGGGCCGCCCACCGACGAAGCCGTCGCCGGGGTCCGGGGCGGAGACCGAACAGAGGGAGGCGAGGGTGTCCGTCCGGCTCGAACGGCGTGACCTCGGTGTGACCGTGCTGACCCTCGACGATCCCGATCGTCGCAACGCCATGACCGTGGCGATGGGCGACGCGCTCCGGGACCGGTGCGCCGAGGTGGCGGCCGACGGACGTACGCGCGTCGTGGTGCTGACGGGGACCCCGCCGGCGTTCTCGGCCGGCGGCGACCTCGACATGCTGGAGGACCTGGCACGGCGCACCCGTGAGGAGGGCCTCGACGCCGGTCCGACGATGCGTCGCTTCTACCAACGTTTCCTGGCCGTACGCGAGCTGCCCGTTCCGGTGATCGCGGCGGTCAACGGCCACGCGATCGGCGCCGGGCTGTGCGTCGCTCTGGCCTGCGATCTGTTGCTGGTCGCCGAGGACGCCAAGGTGGGCTTGAACTTCGCCAAGCTCGGCCTCCACCCGGGGATGGGCGCGACCTGGCTGCTGCCCAGGCTGCTCGGCACGCAGCGCGCCACCGCGTGGCTCTACACGGGCGCGCTCGTCTCCGGCGGCGAGGCGGCCACCCAGGGTCTGGCCCTCGCCGCGCATCCCGGCGAGGAGCTGCTCGAGCGAGCGGAGCAGCTCGCCGGCGACGTCGCCGCGTCGGCGCCGGTGGTGGTCCGCCAGCTGAAGGAGACGCTGCGCTCGGGCGAGCGCGACGACCTCGACACCGCCCTCGAGCGCGAGGCCGCCGCCCAGGCCGTCAGCTACGGCACCAAGGATCTCGTCGAGGGCCTGCGTGCGGCCCGAGAGCGTCGCCCGCCACGCTTCGAGGGGCGGTAGCCGCGGCCCCGGGGCCCTGCGCGACGCACCCCTCGTGTCGATTCCCCACCGGCGCCGGGAACCACCGCACCCGGTGGGAACCGTCGGCCCCCGCCACCACCCGCCGGCCCGGGCCCCCTACCGCTGGCACTTCCCACCGCACCCGGTGGAAACCGTCGGCAGCGGGTCGGAACCCACGCCCGCCGGTCAGCGGTTCGCTCGGCCCCACGCATCGCGCAGCCTCACGCGGGCGCCGACACGCATGATCCCGCCTTCGTAGATCCGGGCGGCCAGGATGGTCACGGCGGCGATGGTCACGACCGTGAGCACCACCGCCAACAGGATCTCCCACAGCGGCGGCGGAGCCAGCGCCTGCCGTACGACCATCGCGTACGGCGCCGTGAACGGCACCAGCGAGGCGACCCGGGCGAGACCGCCCTCCGGCGCGTTGATGACCACGAAACCGACGAAGTACCCGGTGACCATCAGCACGTTGGCTGGTACGAGCACCGCCTGTGCCTCCTCGGGCCGTGAGACCAACGAGCCGAGCGAGGCCGCGACGACCGCGTAGAGCCCGTAGCCGAGCACGAACCACAGGGCGATGGCACCGACGAGACCCCCGAGATCCGGCGGCACGAGGTCCTGGGCGGTGAGCACGAGCACCACCAGGGGAGGCGCGAACAGCGTCAACGTCTGCGCCAGACCGATCAGCCCGAGGCCGAGCAGCTTGCCCGACATCAACTGCCGGACGGGGACGGCCTCCACGAGCAGCTCGACGACGCGGCTGCCCTTCTCCTCGATGACGCCGTTGATGATCATGGAGGAGTACATGATCAAGACCCCGAACAGGAAGACCAGGGCCACGTTGGCCACGATCAGACGCGCGACGGCCTCGGCACCGGCCCCGTCACCGACCCGCTCGACCGGGAGCGGAGCGGTCCCGAGCACCTCGGCGACCCGGTCGGCGTCGTCCTCGAGCGCGGCCACCAACGCGAGCGCCTCGGCGATCCTGCCTGCCTCGAACGGCTCGATGGCCAACGCGCCGCTGCTCGGCGGGACGAGGACACGCTCGCCCGGCACCACGGCCACGTCGATCCGATCCTCGACGAGCAGCGCCTCGGCCCCCGCTTCCTCCTCCAGGGTGATCACCTCGACCGGCCCGACCGCCTCCTCGATCGCATCGCGTTCCACCTCGCCCAACGAGCCGAGGACCCCGATGCTGAGCGGTTCCGCCGGCCCGCTCGGCTCGTCGGGCACGACGTCCGGTCCGATCACGCCGAGGAGCCCGGGCAGCGCCGCCGCACCGGTCATCAGCACCGCGAGCGCCACCGTGCTCACCACGAACAACCGGGACCGCAGACGCTGACGGACCTCCCGCCCCGCGATCAGGCGCACCGTCTCCCAGGCGTTCACGGTCCCGCCGCCGGGCCCAGTGCGTCACGGAACAGCTCCGAGAGGCGCGGCTCCTCGAGCCGGACGGCCGTGAGCTCACCGGCTCGTCGCGCGGTCGCGATCACGGCGCCGGCATCGACACCCGGCGCGAGCGTCAGGGTGACCGCCGGGCCACGGCGCTCCGCGACCCGTGCCCCGACCGGGAGCTCGTCGAGCCACGAGGCGCGACCGGAACCGCCGGTCC
>SKTG01000457.1 GCA_007118045.1 Nitriliruptoraceae bacterium | reverse complement strand
GAGGCGACCACGCCCAGCAGTCGGATGACGTTCTCCGCACCGACGAGGCGACGCGGCAGGGTCGGCGCCTTGCCGCCGCCGTCGCTGCGAAGCTGCACGTCAGCGGCCAGCAGCTCGCGCAACCCGTCGAGGTTTCCTGTGTCGAGTGCCTCGAAGAAGCGTGACGCCAGCTCGTCGCGCACGCTGCGGTCGGCCTCGAAGCGGGGCCGTCCTGCCTCCATGTGGGCACGTCCCCGAACCGCGAGCTGACGGCAAGCCGCTTCGGAGCGCCCGACCGCAGCGGCGATCTCAGCGAACCCGAACCCGAACACCTCCCGCAGGACGAACACGGCCCGCTCGAGCGGGCTGAGCCGCTCGAGCAGCAGCAGCGCTGCCACCGAGACCGAGTCCGCGAGCTCCACGGCGCGCTCTGGATCCGTGTACGGGTCCTCCAACAGCGGCTCGGGGAACCAGTCCCCGACGTGCCTCTCGCGGCGCGTTCGTGCCGAGCGCAGGACGTTGATGGAGAGCCGGGTCACCACCGCCGACAGGTAGGCCCTCGGTGAGTCCGGCTGCGTCGTCGAGGTCGCATAGCGCACCCACGCCTCCTGGACCACGTCCTCGGCCTCGCTGACGCTGCCCAGCAGTCGGTAGGCGATGGCGAACAGGAGCGGCCGCAGTTCCTCGAACTCCTCCGTTCGGCCCATCACGCCCGCACCTCTCGACGCGCTCGATGCCTGTTGACGACCTCGTCACACACCGGTACGCGGTCACGTGCTCATGGTCGTCTCGATCCGCCGCGAACGCGACCATCGCCCCGAAGACAAGACGACCCTGGCTGCAGTGACATCCCAGCTGGGTCGCCCGCGGTACCGCGACCGCCTCCACGCCCGTGCTGTTCACGGGCTCAGGGTGGAACCAGCTCTGGAGGAACCAACTGCTGTGCGATGCCATCACGGACACCGAGCAGCGCGAGCCGGCGACCAGTCCGTGCTGTCAACGGCGTCGCCCGCCACGTGCCCGTCTCACGGTCGGCGCGCCACGCGGTAGCGGAGGTAGACGACCCTCGAGCTGAAGGTGTGGGTCCCGATGAGTTCGAGATCCACCCGGCGCTGGCTTCGGGGGAAGAACGGGATGCCACCACCGACAAGCACCGGGTACACCATGGTCCGGTACTCGTCGATCAGACCCGCCCCACCCGCCTCGGCGGCGAGCGTCGCGCCGCCGATCGCGATATCGCCTTCGCCTGGCTCGGTGCGCAAGCGCTCGATCTCCTCCGCCAGGCCGCCGGAGGCCAGGCGGGCGTTGCCCTGCACCGCCGTGAGCGTGGTGGAGAACACGACCTTCGGGAGCGGGTTCCAGAGCGCGGCCCACTCGAGCTCCGAGTCGTCGAGCGTTCGGTCCTGCTCGGCGGTCTCCCAGTACAGCATGGTCTCGTACAGCCGCCGCCCCAGCAGGTGGACACCGACCTCTCGGGTCTCGTCGATCCAGAAACGGAAGACCTCCTCGTCGGGCGTGGTCCAGGCGAAGTCACCGTCCGGCCCGACGATGTAGCCATCGAGTGAGACGCTCATGGAGTAGGTCACGCTGCGCATCGGGAGTCCTCCTCGGTCACGGGTTCGACCCCACGACCAACGGAAACTCATCGCGGGGGTCGTGGGACAGGGCTCAGCCGTTCGCCGATGAGCGACGATGGGAAGGTCCATCGCCACCGTCCTCGGAGTCAGTGGACGCGCAGACCCACACCATCGTTGAAAGGAGGTTGCGGCGGATCACAGCGACTCGATCCATGGGCTCCCGCTTCGTGACGGGCGATCCGACGATCCACGTCGCGAGGGCGTCGCACAGCGAACTCGAGGGCCAGGCGGATCTGGCGCGGGTGGCGTCCGCTCTCCTCGGCGAGGGGAGAGCGATGCGCTCCATCTCCGTACCGGGACTTCGCGGAGGCGGTCGGTCCGCTCAGGCCAGCAGCCGGGCTTGGAGTCAGGTACGCACCTGCATCTCGTCGAGCACCTCACGAGCCGTCGCGGTGGCGGCCTCGGCCTGTTCCAGCGTGTAGACGTCGGCGGGTGTCCCCCCGGGAGCGCGTCGGGGTAGCGGGTCGGCATGTAATGCTGATCCAGGGCCGCCCAACGGGCGCAGGGATCGGTCAGCTCGGGGTAGCGGGTCCGGACGTCCTGACACAGAGCAGCCACGCTGTGACCCGACACGGTGTCGGCGCCTTCGTGGTAGAGCAGCCCCTTCATCGCCTTCTCGGCTGCCTGCTGGGAGAGGAAGCAGCGACGGCGTGGCGACCGTGCTCGACCAGCAGTTCGGCGGTGTCGAGGTCGTCCATCGCCTGATCGAGCCAGCGTCGACATTCCGCGGCAGGGTCGCGGCTCAACGCAGGCGCCGACCGTGGCGGTGGACGTGATCGAGGAAACGACCGCCCGAAGCCGACTCGTCCGGCGTCAGCACGACCAGGTCCAACGGAACGGTCGGGGCGAGCTCCGTGCGTAGCTCGAGGGCGCGATCGACCGGACCGAGCACGATGTCCTGCACGATCAGCAGATCGAGGTCGCTGGTCCCATGGAGGCCGCCGTCGATCAGCGAGCCGAAGCACCAGACCTGTTCGATGTCGTCACGCGCGTCGAGGCGACGGAGGAGGCGTTCGAGCTCGGCCTCGAGCCCCGCTCGCACCTCGCCCTCGTCCGACCAGCTCGCCGTCGCCACGCCCGACCGCTCCGCGACCCGACGCCAGGAAGCTAGCAGTCCGCGGGGCGTGCTCCGGAGAGCGGGTGGTCGCCGCTCGGTGAGACGGGCGGCCTGGGGAAGCGACCGGTCCTCCTCAACGGCATGCTCCGTTGACCGTCGGCCAGGGGTTGACCCAGCCTCGAGCGACGCGGCGGCCGAGGTGCAGGTGCGGCGGGGTGGCGCGGGCGTTGCCGGTGTTGCCCACGGTGCCGATGGTCTGCCCGCGCTGGACGCGGGCGCCGACCTCGATGCCGGCGGCGATGGTGTCGAGGTGGGCGTTGTACCACTGGCTGCCGTCGGCGGTCTCGTAGGTCACCGTGATCCCGCCGAGCCGTGTGGGTGCGCTCGCCGGGGTGGTGCGGACGACCTCGCCGGCGTCGACGGCGACGACCCTCGTGCCCCGGTCGGCGAAGATGTCGTTGCCCTGGTGGGTGCGCCCACCCGATCGGGGGTAGCCCCAGTCGTTGGAGAAGTCCCGCCCGGCCACGGCGCCGGCCACGGGGCAGACCAGGCCCCCGAGCGGTGGGCCACCAGCGGCCCCGGCCGCAGCTGACCGCCGCCCGGCCCCTCCGCTCGACGCGACGGCCGCTCCCCGCTGCGCGGCTTCGCGGGCCTCG
>SKTG01000146.1 GCA_007118045.1 Nitriliruptoraceae bacterium | reverse complement strand
GGCGCCGGCGACGGCCGAGCTCGAGGGCCCGCCGGACCCCGTCATCGAGCGACCCGGGGAGGACTGGCCGGAGCTCGCCGGCGGGGACGTCGGCGCGTACCTGCTGCTCGAGGCCGAGACCGGCCAGACGCTGGCGGCCAGCGGCGAGGACGTGCGCCGGCCGGTCGCCTCGACCGTCAAGATCCTGACGGCACTCACGGTCATCGAACGGGTCGACCCGGCGGACGAGGTCACCGTCGGCTCCGAGGTGGCAGCGGTCCCCGGTGCCGGGGTCGGACTCGCACCCGGGGACACGTGGACCGTCGAACAGCTGCTGGACGCGCTGCTCTCGCGCTCCGGCAACGACGCGGCGGAGGCGTTGGCAGTGCACGTCGGGGGCGACCTGCCGGGGTTCCTGGCCCTGATGGACGAGGAAGCGGCGTCGCTGGGGATCGCCGACACCGATCTGGTCAGCGCGTCCGGGTTGGACGACGCCAACGAGCTCTCGGCTCGGGAGCTGGCGATCCTCGGATACGCGGCGATCACGCACGACGAGCTGCGCCCGTTCCTCGGTCGCGAGCAGGTGACGCTGCCGGGGATCGGTCCGGTCCCGACCCGCAACGAGCTGCTGCTCCGCTACGAGGACGCGACGGGGGTCAAGACCGGTTACACGGCCGCGGCCGGGTACGGCCTGGTCGGCAGCGCGCGACGCGACGACCGCGAGCTGATCGCGGTGGTGCTCGACGCTGGCGACGAGCCCGCCCGTTTCGAGGTCGTCGAGCAGCTGCTCGACCTGGGCTTCGCCGCCTACGAGCCACGCGAGCTGGCCGCGACCCTGCGGTACGCGGTCGCCGGCGGCTCCCGCACCGTGACCGTCGACCCGACCCTGGTCACCGTGCCCGCCGACCGGACCGCCGAGCTCGATCTGCCGGTCGAGCCACGACCGCCCGAGTCACCACCGCAGGTCGACATCCGGGTCTCGAGCGCGGGGGAGGGCGAGGCCGCCCACGGCGCGGGCACCCCGGGTACGCCGTCGGGGGATGCCGCGGACGAGGCGACCGCAGCTGACGAGGGGGCGGACGACGACACAGCCGACACGACCGGCGACGAGGGGTCGAACCACGCTCCGGACGGCGACGTGGCCGACGGGGACGACCCCGCGGAGTCCGGCCCGTCACCCGACCCGCTCGCCGGCGAGGTGCTGGGGGAGCTGCAGGCGCAGCTCTCGACCCGCGAGCCGGCTCCGGCCGGTCCGGACGCGCAGATCGGACGAGCCGTGATCGACGGTGTCTACGCCGGCCTGCGGGCGGCGGCTGCCGCGGACCACCTCCGCTAGCCTCGCGAGGACGTGAGAAGGAGCTGCAGGTGATCGAGCTCGAGCTCGTCGGGGTGCGCGTGGAGCTGCCCGCGAACCAACCGATCGTGCTGCTGCGCGAGCGGGAGGGCACCCGTTACCTGCCCATCTGGATCGGCGCCGTCGAGGCCACGGCCATCGCCTTCGCCTTGCAGGGGGTCGACACACCGAGGCCGCTGACCCACGACCTCTTCGTGGACGTCCTCCAGGAGATGGGCGCCGGGCTCGCGGCCGTGCACGTGACCGAGCTGCGCGACGGCACCTTCTACGCCGAGCTGCACCTGACCCAGGGCGACGACACCTTCACCGTGTCGGCCCGCCCCTCGGACGCGATCGCGCTGGCATCCCGCTTCGAGGACGTGCCGATCCTCGGCGCCGAGGACGTGCTCGAGGACGCCGGGCTCGAGATCGACGACACCGAGGACGGCGAGCTCGAGGCCGACCCGGAGGAGGAGGTCCGCGAGTTCCGGGCCTTCCTCGACGACGTCACGCCCGAGGACTTCAAGGAGCAGTGAGCCGGGGTCACCCCTCGGCTCACGCCGCCGGCTGAGCTCGCCGCGCCTGGGCGACCTGACGTGCTGCTCGTGCATGGCCGGCCCGGACCCTCGCACGTGGGCGAACGCCAGCTGGGGCGACCGCGACCGGAGGGGTGGCGACGGCCTCGGACGACCGCGGACGAGGTGTGTCGCCGTTACGGGCTCCAGCCGGTGTCGCCGCGCCGTCCATCGTGAGCGGGCGGTCTGCGCGCCCACCCGCGATCACTCGGACCGATGCGCGCGCGTTCGGTGAACCGAACGATGACGCCGTCCGATGTCACGCAGCGTGGCCAGACGTGCTTGCTCACGCTGTTCTGCGTGATATCTGGTTGTTTCTCGTTGCCCCGCCGGCACCGCCGACGTGGCGACGAGCTCGACCTGATCCGGGCCTCGGGGACCGGTGGCACCTGGATCCGACGTTGACCTCGCCCGAACGGGAGCCGTAGCCTCACCGTGGGAGTTCCACGCGTGTGGTCCCGGGTGGAGGCGTCAACGGCGCCGAGCACCACTCGGATGGCCTCCGCGGCGGTGGAGGGGAAGCTGCTCGGCCGCTCCACGGAACCCCCGCCGCAGCCGACGACGAGGGAGCCCCATGAGCCAGCACGACACGCAGCTCCGGCTGGACGTCGGCGACGAGGACGAGGGCTACCGCGGCCCCACGGTGACCAAGATCGTGGGGATCACCTACCGCCAGCTCGACTACTGGGCCCGCACGAAGCTGGTCGAGCCGACCTACCGCAAGGCGGAGGGTTCGGGGACCCAGCGGCTGTACTCGTTCGACGACATCGTGCGGCTGCGTGTGGTCAAGCGCCTGCTCGACACGGGGGTCTCGCTGCAGAAGGTGCGCATGGCGGTGGACGAGCTGCGCAGCCGAGGCGCCTCGCTCGCCGGGACGACGCTGATGTCGGACGGCTCGACGGTCTACGCCGTCGACGACGACGCCCAGGTGCTCGACCTGCTCAAGCGCGGGCAGGGGGTCTTCGCGCTGGACCTCGACCCCGTGGTCGACCAGCTCCGCGGTGAGGTGACCGCCTTCCCGACCGAGCGTGTGACCGCCGCCAACGTCGTGGCTGCCGACGCTCCCGCGGAGGACGCGAGCGACGAGACGGTCGAGTCCGAGCCGGTCGGGCCCGGGACGAAGGCCAACTGAGCCCAGGCCGACCGATCGCCCGGCTCCCGCGCCGTGGCTACCGCGCCGGGCCCCGGACGGGGGTCACGGGCGGTCCTCGGGCGGGAGCTGCCGCCAGATGCTGCTGAACAGCACGCCGAGCACGGGCAGTAGCACGATGGTGACGGAGTGCAGCAGGCCCATGAGCAACAGCATCCCCCCGACGCGGTCGACCAGCCACCCGGCCTGGGCCGCGACACCGCCGGGTTCGAGCCACTCGGGTTCCGGTACCACCTTGGCTTCGATGACCACGTAGGCGGAGAAGACGAGGTAGTAGGCCACGTCCAGGACCCGCAGGAACTGGGTCGCCGTGGCGGGGTTGGCGGCGAACACGGTGGAGGCGAAGATCCCGCCGAAGCGTCGGATCAGCGGCCCGACGACCACGATGATCACGATCAGCACGACGTTGGTGAGCAGCTCGAGCGACCACCACGGCCAGGTGACCCGGCCGTCCACGACCTCGGCCATGGCCACGAGGTAGGCCGCCGCCGACAGCAGACCGGCGAGCGTCCAGGCGATGGCCAGCCGGACCCGGCGGCGGTGCGCGGCGGTCTCCTCGATGGAGCGTTGGACCCGGGCGAACAGGTCCGGGCTGACCTCGTAGCTGTCCGCACGCTGCAGCGTCTGCCGCAGCAGCTGCTCCACGCTCACGACCGGTCCCCGAGACGGGTCCGGAGGTGCTCGAGGCCGCGGCGAACGTGGGTCTTGACCGAGTTGGGGGAGATCGCGAGCGTGTCCGCGGTCTCCTGCTCGGACAGCTCGAGGTAGAAGCGCAGCACGAGGCAGTCGCGCTGTTGCGGCGAGAGCGCCTGCAGTGCCCGGACCAGGGACGCCTGCTGCTCGTCGAGGACGATGCGGTCGTCCGGGCCATCGGTGGCCTGCGGGGCGGGGGCCTCGAAGTGGCGCAACGACATCAGGCCTCGCCGGTTGTGGTCCCGTGCCAGGTTGAGCACGATGGAGCGCAGGTAGGCGGCGGCACGGCCGCGGTCCCGGATCCGCCCGACGGCATGGTGGAGCCGGACGAACGCCTCCTGCACGAGGTCCTCGGCCGCGTTGCGATCGTCGGTGAACAGCCGCGCCAGCCGCACCAGCGCGGCGGACTCCTGCTCGAACAGCTCGGCCAGCAGCACGTCGGCGGTGACCTCGACGGCCCGCTCGCTGGCCCCGTCGACGACCGCACCCGACGGGTACGCAGCCTCCGAGAACAGCGGGTCCACCAGCGCCGCGTGGATGGCCTCCGCGACGTCGAGCCAGGCTCGCGTCGACCATCGCGACGGCACGACCACCCCGGGGCCGTCCCCGGCTGCGATGGGACGGGTGGCGGTCCTCACGGCACGGAGCCGTCGCGCTCGCCGCCCGGGTCACCGTCCTCGTCGGCTGGTGGTGGCACGCGACTGAACCCGTCGGGCCGGGCCGGGGAGCTCGGCGTGCCGATGGCGGCGAGGTCCCGGCCGAGCCCCAGCAACCGCCCCATCACCGGCAGGCTCAGCACGTTCAGGCCGTGGAGGACGCCCATCAGCAGCAACATCCCACCGAGACGGATCAACACGTCCTCGAGCTGGACCGCGGTGACGGTGTCGCTCCAGTCGTCACGGGGCTCGAAGGTGGCGGTGAACAGGATGAACGCCATGAAGATGAGGTAGTAGGCGATGTCCATCAACACCATGTAGCTCTTGCCGGTGCGTGGGTTCGCCCGGAACACGTCGGCCGCGTAGCTGCGTCCGAACCGTTTGATGAACGGACCGAGGAACAGCACGATGCTGATCAGCACGACGGTGAGGATCAGCTCGAGCACCCACCAGGCCATAGGCAGACCTCCCGTGTTGCACACGATGCACCCGCCATCGCGTGCTGTCCATCGACGGAACTGTCATCAGGCGTCGGCGGTCGTACGGTCTCCGGCCTCCGAGCGCCGTCGTGCGGTCTCAGGTCTCCGAGCCTGGTCGGTGGTGAACACGAGCGCGATACCCAGCCACCCCAGGCCGAAGAGGGTGCGCATCGTCATGAACGCCTCGGGGTTGCCCTCGACGGGGCGTGAGTCGTTCGCGAAGATCATCCAGGCCAGGCCCAGCAGACCCGTGACGAGGGGTAGGGCGGGGAGCCGCGGCAGCACCTCGCCACGGAGGGCGTCGAGTCCGAACAGCAGCGCGCCGACGGTGAGCAGCAGGGTGCCGAGGCCCACGGGCACGAACGCCGCGCCGGTCAGGTGGCGGACCACCTGCGGGCCCATCAGGTGCAGCAGCAACCCGAGATGGCCGACCGCCAGCAGCACGATGCCTGCCACGGCCAGGTCGAGGCCTCGACGACCCATGGCGTTCGTGCTGGGGCGGTAGCGGGCTCGGAACGCGGTCAGCCCGACGATCCACAGGGCGAACCCGACCGGGATCAGCAGCCACAGGGCCGCCTCGGGCACCCCGGCCAGGTGACGGAAGCGGCTCAGCAGGAAGATGACCACGCCGAAGGTGAACGCGATGCCGCCCCAGCGGCTCCGGTCCGGTGCCGTCATGATCCCGCCGCCGTTCCCTCGCGGCGTGGCAACGACCCGCCGTGCCTGCGCAGGTGGGTGGCCCGGGCCGCGGCTGCGACGAGAAGGGCGACGGCGACCAGGCCGAACACCGGGAGGTCGACGGCCGGGTCACCGCCGTGGCCCCGATCGATGACGTGCGAAGCGAGGTGGAAGCCCGCACCTGTCCCGACACCGAGGAGCGCGACCAGCAACGCGTCGCGGACGAACGCGGCCAGGACCAACACGAGGCCGAGCCCGATCTGGAACGCGCCGATGTCGCGGATGAAGTGGGCGTTGTAGGGCTCGAACGTCGCCGCCATCTCGTAGAACGAGGCGGGGGCGAGGAACGCCCACAACCCGGGGAGCAGGAACACCACCCCGGCGGCCACCGCGATGCCTCTCGGCAACCGCTCCGTGCTCTCTGCCCCGTCGCTCGCCGCACCGCGTCGAGCGTGCGGTGTCGCCGTTGTCGTCATGTCCGCTCCTCCCATCGAGCTCTCGCGCCGTGCCGATGCCGTGCCGATGCCGTGCCCTGCTCTGCCGCTACAGACGTGCCACCACCGCGGGGCGGGTGACAGCACCTGCACGATCGGGCGACGGACGCACGCCGTGTCTCGGCCGGACCCGGGCCTCGCGCGCTGGCGCCGCCGCGAGGAGCGTCTTGTGCGCGACGTGGAGCCCGGTGTCACCTCCGCGGCCGTGATCGCCCGTCTGTATCGACAGCGTCCCGACCGTTCGGGGACGCCGCTGGGCGCTCCAGCGCAGCCGAGCGCAACGGACCGAGATCCCGTCACGAGGAGCACGCACGATGAGACGAAGCCTCACCCTCGCCGCCGCCACCCTGATCGCCAGCGGTGTCCTCGCCGGACCCGCCCTGGCGCACCACCAGCACTACATCGAGACCCCTCAGGGCAGATGGATCACCCTGCCGTGCGAGCCCGACGGCACCGCGGCCGCGGACCGCCACCCGCTGCACGAGCGGTTGCACGTCGGTCCGGCCCACGGCATCCGAGCCGTCTGGGTCGACCACCACGGGGCTGGAACCTGCAGCGACCCCAGTGCGACGGGCCCGACCGCCGCGCACCCGTGACCTGCTCGCATCAAGCCGCCCGGTGCGCGTCCCGGGCGGCGTCGCTCAGGCTCTGACCTCGTAGAAGGCGTTGAGGGGGTTGTCGAAGTCGTGGACGGTGAAGCGGGTGAAGCCGGCCTCGGACGTCATCTGCCTCGCGACGGGTTCGGACAGGCCCAAGGTGCCGAGGCCGAGACCGCCTTCGACGGACGTGCCGCACCCGAGGCAGTCGAGGACCGAGAAGCCGTACAGCAGTCCGGCCAGGGGGTGGTCGTGGTTCTCCTCGGGTGTCGGTCGTCCGGCGAGGTCGACGATCAGCCAGGTGCCGTCCGGGTCGATCGCACCGCGTATCGCGCGCATGGCCCCCGCCGGATCGGTCATGTCGTGGAGGCAGTCCCAGGTGAGGACGAGGTCGAAGGAGGCGTGGGGCTCGAGGCTGGCTGCCTCGGCGTGGTGGAAGGTCACGTTCGTCAGCCCGGAGTGGCTCAGGTTGCGCTCGGCGAGACGGATCGCCTCCGCGGAGCTGTCGTAGCCGTGGAACTCGGAGCGTGGATAGGCCGCCGCCATCTCCAGCAGCGCCCTGCCTGCACCGCAGCCGACGTCCGCGGCCTTCGCGCCCGCCGTCAGCTTGGCGGTCACGCCCGCCAGATCGGGGAGGATGACGGGAACGAGGTTGGCGCGCATCCACGGGGCGCTGAAGCGGCTCTCGTCCCGGGCGTGCTCGGGGCCGAGGTCGTCGTAGGGCGTCCCGCGCCCGGTGCGGAACGAATCGTGCAGCCGCTCCCAGCCCTGGAAGAGGTCGAACAGGACGCCGAAGCCTCCGGCGAGGAAGGCGGGATCGTCCTCGTCGGCCAGGAGCGCAGCCTGCTCGCGTGTCAGACCGAATCGGCCCTCGCCGAGGTAGCGCACGAGGCCGGCACCGGCCTGGCCGTGGAGCCACTCCCGGACCCAGCGCTCGTCGAGGCCGGCGCGGGCGGCGAGCTCGCGGCTCGTGGCCGGCCCGGTGTCGAGCAGGGCCCGGTACAGGCCGAGCTGATCACCCAGGCAGACCAGCGCGGAGACGGCGGCGCCCATCAGGTAGCCGACGGCGCGTTCGCCGAGGTCGTCGAGATCGCCGGTCTCCGGGACATCCTCGCCGGTGGTCTCCGTGAGGTCCTCGTCGGTGGTCTCCGTGAGCTCCTGGCTGGGCCTCTCCGTGACGGTCGTCATCGTCGTGCTCCTCCTGTCGTGCCGTTCGCCCGGCGCTGCGTCCCGGGTCCCTGCTGCCGGCCGTCTCACGCTCGAGCATGAGGCCGGTCGTGCGGGACGGCCTCGCCAGAGCACGCCATCTTCGGCGACGGGTCGTATGGCGTGATCACGCCACGTCGACGGCAGGGCCGCCCGGGCCGGCCACGTCCCGAGCGCAACCCGCCCCCGACGACGGGCCAGATGCGCACATGCCCGGACCCCTCGACCGACCTACGGCCAGCTAGATGAGCCCGTGCCGGATGGCTTCTGCCACGGCGGCCGAACGGGTACCGACCCCGAGCTTGGTCAGGATGTTGGTGACATGCCGGTTGACGGTGTGCTCGCTGACCACGAGTTGCTCCGCGATGGCCCGGTTCGTCCCGCCGTCCGCGACCAGACGCAGGACCTCACGTTCGCGAGCGCTCAACCGGACGGTGCCGGGAGCCTCAGCTTCGAGCTCCCGGACGAGCGCGGTGGCAGCCTCGGCGGCGGCGCTGGCGCCGAGGTCCTCCAGCGTGTCCGCGGCGGCCCGCGCATGACCGAGCGCATCCGAGCGGCGTCCGAGCTCCGCCAGGCTCCGTGCGAGCGAGATCCGGGCCCGCCCCTGCTCGAACGGTGCTCCACTGCGACGGTAGAGCCGGACCGCATCCTCGAACGCGACCCGGGCAGCGTCGTGTTCGTGCTTGGCCGCCGCGAGCAGGCCCTGGCAGTAGGCGGCGGAGGCCCGGAGCGGATCGGTCGGTGCCGCTGCCACGGCGGTGTGGAGTTCCCCGAGGACCTGCTCGGCGCCGCCCAGGTCACCGAGGGCCGTCTCGGCCCGGATCAGCAGCTCCAGCGCCCCGGCCCGGGCTGCCGGAGCCTCGGAGGTGATCTCGCGCAGGCACTCCTGGGCGCGGTCCCGCGCACCCGCCGGGTCGTCACGGTCCATGCCCAGCTCGCCGACCCCCAGCACCGCCAGTCCGTGCCCCGCCGCCCGCTCGAACAGCACGGCTGCCTCGTCCAGGCGTCCCTGGCGCCGCCGCAGCTCGCCGAGGCGCACCCAGGCCTCGATCGCCCAGGGAGGCCGGAGATCGGTGAGACGCTCGGCCGCCGAGAGCAGCTCGGCCTCCGCGAAGGACCACTCGCCGCGCCAGATCGACACCCCCGCGTGGTAGGCCCGACACGAGCGGTTGAAGCCCTCGAGGCCGAGTCGTTCCGACCAGTCCTGCAACCCACGGCACCACTGCGACGCCCGGTCGTGATCGCGCACCAGCTCGCAGGCGTGGATCACGAGGCACACGCACCAGTAGATCGCCCAGCGACGACGCATCTCCTCGGCGAGCGCTGCGGTCGCCGCCTCGCTCAGCTGCGCGGTGCCGTCCTCCAGCTCACCCGCCAGCACCGCAGCGAGCCCGGCCATGGCCAGACCCATCATCTCGAGATCGACGTCATCGGACCGCCGTCCGAGCCGGTGGGCCCGTTCGGCCAACGACCGTGCCCCGGCGACGTCACCCCCGTAGAGGAGGAGCTTCTCGGCCTCGTGCACGTACAACCATCCCAGCTCCGGCGAGGGTTCGAGACCGTCGAGGAGGCTGTGGCCACGCCGGAACCAGCCCTGGGCCACCGCGAGCTCGCCCCGGAAATCGACCAGGTCGGTGCCGAGCCAGCCGGCCACCCGCGCCGCGTCGCGCAACGAGCCTTCCCGGCGGTACGCGCGGTACGCACGCTGACGGGCATCGAGCACGCCCTCGGCATCCCCGCGCCACCACGCCGCCCACGCCAACCCGTCCAGCGCCTCCCCACTCGGACGACGGTCGACGGCTTCCGCGAACGATCGGTGTGCCTCGTCCCAGTCGGTCCGCTCGAGCGCGGCGTTGCCCCGGGCGATCAGATCGCGACAGATCGAGGCGTCGTCCGTGCTCATGACGGCATCATCGCACCAGCTCGACCACCGGACCATCCCGCGGTGATCCGGGCGGTCCGTGCCGGCACGTCGCAGTCGGGTGCCCGAACTCGCCCTCCTGCTGGAGGTTCCCGGTTCATCCGGGATGCATCGGCAGGATGGCTCGAGCGGGCCACGGACGTCACCCGAAGTCCTCTCCCAGGCTCGAGGCGTGCCCCGTCGTCAATCGCGCGTCGAGCCGACGGCGTGGCGGTGGGCGATCGCGGCGGCTTCACCGCGGTTCGAGACCTCGAGCTTGCGCAGGATGTTGGAGACGTGGACGCTGGCGGTCTTGGTGCTGATGTACAGCCGCTCGGCGATCTCCGGGTTGGTACGCCCCGCGGCGAGGAGGGCCAGCACCTCGCCCTCGCGTGGGGTCAGACCGAGCCGCTCGGTCGGCGTCGGGACATCCTCGCGCCCGAGGTCGATGTTGCCGCGTCGGGCGAGCGCGAGGACCTCGTTGCTCAACGGGACGGCACCGAGAGCGTCGGCCTCGGTGTGCGCGTCGAGGAGAAGCTGGTGCACGTGTGCCCGCGAGCCGCGGTCGAGGAGCGCCTGGGCCTGGCGGAAGCGTGCATACGCCCCGTGGTGAGCGAGCGCGAGCTGGTCGCAGCGGGTCGTCGCGGTGTCCCAGCGTTCGGCTGCGTCGGAGGCGGCCGTGAGGCGGGCGTGCTCGGCTTCGGCCAACGCCAGCCAGATCGGCACCGGCGGGAGGGTCGCAGCCGTCCGCTCGGCGATCTGGCGGCAGTCGGCCAGCACGGCGTCCCCACGCGTCGGATCGCGATGTCCGGTCACGGCCTGATCGGCGAGGGCTCGCAGGACGAGCGCTCGCAGCTCGATGGCGTCCTCCGCCAGGCGTCCAGATCCCTCCACCCGGTCGTCGATCGGACGCACGGCGTCCAGGGCCACCACGACCGCAGCGGTGTCGCCGTCCATGAGGGCGGCCGTCAGCTGGACCATGAGGACGCGATCGCGCGTGGTCTGGTCGTTGAGGACACCCAGGCGCCGCGCGTCCGCCAGGGCCTTCCGAGCACGCTCGGGCTCGCCCCGGCACGCGACGAGGTAGGCGAGGTAGAGCCGGTTCAACGCGGCGAAGTACCCACCGGCTTCGCGGGAAGCCGTGCGGAGGGCGTCGTCGGCGAGCTCCCACCGACCGCGATACAGGGCCGCGCGGGCGAGCACGGCGATCAGCCCCCCGCCGGGAACGGTGCCGTGGGTGCGAGCGTGTTCGAGACCCGTCGAGGCGACCGCGATCGCCTCGTCGTAGCGGCCGAACGAGAGGAGGACTGCCGCCTCGTTGTGGTAGCTACGGATGACCTTCCAGTCGTCGTCCAGCTCCTCGGCGATCGCGCGGGCTTCGTGCAACAGGTCGAGACCCTCTCGTTCCCCGCGCGCCGCCAGGCTCGGTCCGAGGGTGCCGAGCACGGCCGCCTCGACCCCGCGGTCCCCGACGGTGCGGGCCATGGCCAGGGCCTCGTCGCCGATCTCGTTCGACGCGTCATGGCGATGGGTCAGCATCAGGACGTGGCTGTAGCTGGCCAGCGCACGGGCCCGCTCGGGTGATGGCGGGTCGGCGGGGAGCAGCCGGACGGCCTCGGCGCGAGCCTGCACGGCTCCGTCGCCGTCCCCGATGTCCCACAGGTACTCGCCGAGTGGCTCGTGCAGGCGCGCCCGCACGTCGAGATCGGCGTCCGGTGAGAGCTCGGCGAGCGCGTCCCGTTGGAGGGCGATGGCTCGGCGCGGCTGGCCGGCGAGGAACGACAGCCGCGCTGCCCACTCGAGCAGCTCATGGTGCTCGATCCCGGTCAGCTCCCGCGCCCGCGGCACCTGATCCCACAGCGCCAGCGCCCGTTCCACGTGCGATCCGGCTTCATCGACGCCGAGGCTCGTCTCGGCCGCGCGCGCGGCGTCGAGCGAGGCGACCAACGACCGGGGCTGGTCCTGGGCCTGGTGCCAGTGGTGTGCCAGCTCGGCGGCGGCGGAGCGCACCGCCAGGCCCGGGTCGTTCTCGATGGCCCGCGCCAACCGCCCGTGCACCCGGCCGGCCTCACCGGGTAGCAACGTCGTGATGACCGCTTCGGTCAGCAGAGCATGGCGCAACCTGTAGGTCCCCGCTTCCGTGTCGGCGATCAGGACGCCGGCGTCCGTCGCCTCGCGCAACGCCGCGTCCAGCTCCTGGTCGGACGACCCGACGACAGATGCCAGCAGCTCGTGACCGACGTGCTCACCGCCAGCCGCCGCGAGGACCCGCAACGCCTGTAGCGCCGTGGCGGACAGTCCGTCCAGCGAGAGCAGCAGCACGTCCCGCAACAGCTCGGGCAACACGGACACGTCCGCTCCGGCCTCGACCAGCTGCTCGGCGAAGAACGGGTTGCCTCCGGTGCGATCGAGGAGCTCCTCGGTCATCTCCGGTCCCGGCGGTTCCCCCACCAGCCCCTCGAGCAGCAGCTCGAACTCGTCGTGCCCGAACGGGTCGAGCTCGAGGTAGCGCACGGTGTCCTCACGGAGGAGGCGGGGCAGCAGGAACCGCAGGGGGTGCTGGCGCCGCAGCTCGTCGGTCCGGAAGCTGACGACCAGCACCAGAGCCAGGTCACCCAGGTTGTGGGCCAGGAACACGAGCAGGTCCCGTGTCGACGCGTCGGCCCAGTGCACGTCCTCGAGGATCACCACCACCGGGGAGCGCGCCGCCAGCGCGTGGAGCACACCGAGCAGCGCCTCGAACAAGCCCAACTGTGACGTCGGCGTCAGTGCCTCGGAAGGCGCCGCACGCACCGATCCGTCGCCGGGGTCCAGCCCCGGCAGCAGCCGTCCCAGCTCGGCGTCGGTCCCACCGGCGAGTCGTCGCAGCTCGGCCGGACCGAGCTCGTCGGTCAGCCCTCGCAACGCCTCGGTGACCGCGGCGTAGGGCAACCCGTCGCCGCCGAGCTCCAGGCAGGCGCCGCTGAGCACCAGCACACCCCGTTCGGTGGCACGGTCGCTGAACTCGGCGAGCAGCCGGCTCTTGCCGACGCCGGCGTCCCCGCCCAGCAGCACCGTGGTCGGCTGGCCCTCCACCGCCGTCCGCAGTGCCTCCTCGAGCCGTTCGAGCTCTGCGTTCCGTCCAACGAATCCCATGGTGCACCCAGGGGCAGTATCCCGATGCGTCGTCGCTGTGCAAGGGGTGCCGTGGCCAGCGGCCCGGCCGACCTCGGGACCATCCGCTCGGCCGCCCTCCTGAGCAGCGATCGGACCGGCGCCGACCCGGCCGCCGCTCAGGAGGGCGGCCGTGCCCGCTCAGCACGCCACCGGCGTCGGGCTCGCGAGATCGCACTCGGGCTGTTGGACCGGAGCGGGACGGTCCTGCTCGGGCAGCAGGTGCCATGGCGTCCCGGCGTCGTCACCCTCCTGCGCGGGATCTTCGCCGCCACCCCGCTCACCGGGCTCGTCCCGGTCGGTGCCGTCATCGCGGCCATCCTGACCGCGCTCGTCCGACTCGGCTGCTTCGGCCTCCTCGGCAGGTACCTGCTCGGGTTGGGACGTCGCCGACCCGTCCGGTGCCGCCCCGCACGCGCCCAGCGTCGCGGCGGCGACGGCGGCGACCCACGTCGTGATCGTCCTGCGCTCCATCGTTCCCTCCTTCACACGGTCCGCCGACCATGCGTCTAAGGAGGGGCTGCTCACATCGGGCAGATGCCTGAGACCGATGCCGACAGCTACTTAGCCCGGCTCGAGCCCTACGGCGTCAACCCGTGCGGTTCGAGGTCGACACCATCGAGGGAGGCGCCTGCAGCCCGAGACGCGCTCGCAGAACCTGCAGCCCGGACGCGGCGACGTCGTGAACCCCTCACATGCCAAGCAGCTCGTCGACTCGCCGTGTCCCCGCGACGGGCGAGACGTCCATCCAGATCACGCCGTCCTCCGTCCAGATGACACGACCTGGAGGCCACCGACGAGGTCGTTCTCGGTGTCCGGGGTCACAGGTCGATGCGTTCGAGAGACTCGGTGACGAGCGGCGCCGATCGGGGTCACGCCAGGTTGCGCAGCATGGTGGTGGCACCATCGACGGCCTTCACGGGCAAGAACCCCAGGTCCTCGTACAGCGCCCGTGCGGGGTTGTCGTCCTCCACGCTGAGGCTCACCCCGGCGACGGCCTGGAAGCGGAGCTGGACCATCATCGTCATCAGCAGGCAGCGTCCGACACCGCGACCGCGATGTTCCTGCGTGACCGCGATGCTGAGCTCGGGGGTCGACTCGTCGACGTAGCCGTAGCCGTGCACCTCGTCGTCGAAGCGCCGTACCCACACGGCGCCGGCAGGTGCCCCGCCGAGGCGGGCGATCAGACCGTCGTCGCCCGGCCGTCCCCACCCCTCGACGTAGAGAGCGAGCCACGCCCGGTCCAGTGCCTCGTCGATCGGTGGCGCGCCGGACGTGTCGCGCCAGAAGGCGGCCTCGTACAGCATCTCGCGGACGAACGGCAGATCGTCGGCGGTCACGGGAAGGATCGAGAGGGTCGCCACGGCACGGAGTCTGCCGTAGGGCGGGTCCAGCCGCCATCGGGTGACCGGATGGACCCGGTCGTTCGTGGGGAGTCGCCGCCAGGCAGGCCCCGTCGGGACCGTCACGTTCGGAGGCTCCGCCCGCGGAACCGTGCCGGGAGCACCGATGTCCGAACATCGTTCCCTCTCGCCCGCGACCTCGGTCTTCGCCGACCCGCGCGAGGCGCTCGGTTGGCTGATGAACCGGTGGACCGGGTGCCTGATCGCGACACAGGTGATGGCACAGATCCTCCGGGACCGACTGGTCGACACCGAACTCTCCAGCTGGACACACCTCGCCCTGGGCGTGTTCGTCCTGCTGGGACTGGCCGGTGTGAACATCTGGGGGCACTGGGTGAGCTCCTCGGCCCGTCCGCGGTTGCGCGAGGCGATGCGGCAGCGCCAGCTGGCGTGGTGGGGGCGGGACCGCTTCGCGAGCGAGCACGCCGCTCGACGGCTGGGGTGGCCGCCCCGGACGGTCGTCTGGACCGGTCGGGCCCTGCAGGTCGTGGCGGTGACCGTCACCACGATCGCAGCCGTGGTCCTCGTCGTGACGTGACGTGCCGGTCAGTCACGAGGCCGCGACGGACCCGCAGGGCTGTTCCGCGTCCGGGTTCGGGTCGATCTCGTGGGTGATCGGTCACCCGCGCTGGTCGGTCCCATCGGTGCGATGGCCCCGTCACCACCACCGGTGACCCCACCAACGGTCGCCGCAGGCGCCCCTGAGTCGTCATGTGAGCGGGGTCAACCGGTCACCGACGGACACCACGCCGGGGACCATCACCAGGGCTCCGACCGCGAGGTTCCCATCCCGCTCGCGGTGGATGGTGCGCAGCACCTCGCGATCCACCTCGAGGCCTGGCTGGGATCTGGTGACCATCACGCATCGGCCCACCCGCGTGTTCACCGCGAGCGTGGCCGTGCCCAGACGCGCCTCTCGACCGACGAGCGCGTCCTCGTCACTTCCCTCGAGCAGCACGTTGGATCGGAAACGTTCGGACGCCCACGCACCGAGGCTCGCGGTGGACACCAGCGACACACGCGTGCGTCCACTGTCGTGCCAGGCATGTCCGGGACCCTGCCAGGTCACCCACTCCGTCTCGCGTTCGCTGTCGGACGGGTTCTCGTAGACGCCTCCGTGCTCGGCGGCACGGGTCAGCCGCACCCGTCGGCCGAGCCAGTCGGAGAGCTCATCGTCCGTATCGAGTGGCTGATCCTCCGGGCTCGTGATCCGTACGTCGCCGTCGTGCCATCGAGCCGTCGCGAAGAGCAAGCGTGGCTCGCGGCGCGCGGTCAGGACGTGCCCGGTCTCCAGGTCGACGATCCCGAAGGCGCGATCGCCCACGAGGCCGTGCCGGGTGATCCGGGAGGTCTCGACGCGCTCGCCCCGGAGGGACTTCACGGGGTAACGCCACAGGGCCGAGACTCGGAGCACGGAGGTCCTCGACGAGAAGGCTGCAGGGCGTGAGAACGGGCAACCGTACGGCGTCCGGCCAGCACCCGCCCGCGCTCGACCGACGCGGAACGAGACAGGGGGAGCTCGGCGTCGCACGGAGCCCAGAACCCGGTGGAGCGCCGGGTCCAGCTGCTCGGACCCGTATCGTCGTCGAGCCCGCGGGAGCGTCCCGGCTATCCCAGTCGGAAGCTGAACTGGCGACCCATCTCGCGGTAGCCGATGCGGCGGGCGACCTGCCTGGAGCCGGCGTTCGTCCGGGCGGCTCGCCACTGTGGTGTCAGGCCCTGGTCGAGCGCCCGACGGGTCGCAGCAGCACCGAGGCCTGCCCCCACACCGCGACCGCGCATCAGGGGCGGGACGAGGACCCCGAGGTGTCCGATGGCGGCTGGCCAGCCCAGGTGGCCAGCGGCGCCGAGCACCTGGTCACCCCGCCGGAGCACGAGGCCTCCGGCTCCTGTGAACCGCAGCGGGACATCGAGCGTCGGGCCACCCACGCGTCCATCCTGCCACCCTTCCACACGTCCACCGGCGTCGCTCGCAGAGACGTTGCGTCCCCGACGCCGCCGGCAGGCGCACGGCTCTAGTCTGGGTTCATCGCACGTCCCCTCGCCCAGCGCAGCGTCCGGCCGTCGAGCCTGCCGGACACCGCGGACCGGAGCTCGTATGACCACGAACATGACGCCCGGCCGACTGGCCGGCAGGGTCGCGTTCGTCACCGGTGCCGGTGGCGACATCGGTGGCGGCATCGCCGAGCGTGCAGCCGCCGATGGCGCCACGGTCGTGCTGAGCGATCTGGAGGCCACGACGGACCGGCTCACGGTGACCGCCGACGCGTGTCGCGCGGCCGGAGCCGCCGACGTTGACCTCTGCCCGCTGGACGTCACGGACGAGCTCGCGGTGTCGGAGGCCGTGCACGACGTGGTGTCGCGCGTCGGACCACCGGACGCGATCGTGACGAGCGCCGGCTACCAGGGCGCGTTCACCCCGATGCCCGGCTACCCGATCGATGATCTACGCACGGTGCTCGAGGTGAACGTCGTCGGCACCTTCACCGTCGTCCAGGCGTGCGCGGACGCGCTGATCGCCGCGCAGCGGCCCGGGTCGGTCGTGGTGGTCGCTTCCATGGCCGGGGTGTCGGGGGCGCCGAACATGGCGGCGTACTCGGCCTCGAAGGCCGCCGTGCTCGGCCTCTGTCGCAGCGCTGCCAAGGATCTCGCCGGCGCGAACATCCGGGTCAACGCCATCAGTCCGGCGTTCATCGGCCCCGGGATGATGTGGGACCGGCAGGTCGAGCTGCAGGCGGCGACGCCGAGCCCGTACTACGCCGACACCGTCGAGGAGGTCGCCGACCAGATGATCGGCATGGTCCCGTTGCGTCGCTACGGCAGCGTGCAGGAGGTGGCGGCCGTCGTCGGCTTCCTGCTGTCGGACGACGCGTCCTACGTGACCGGCACGAACACGGAGATCTCGGGCGGTTCGGTCTGACCCGAGGTGGGTGACGAGCACGATGACGGATCCCGGTCCGCCAGGCAGCCGTCTGGTACGGGTGCGACCATGCGTCGAGACCATCCTCGACCGTCAGGCGGGCTCCTGGTGCGCCGCGCCGAGCCGTTGCGCCGACGGGTGGGGGAAGGGGCCGCCGCGGATCGGTCTGTCCAGTCCGATCCGTTCGTCGTTGTCCTCGACCCGTGGCTGGTGATGACGGGTGAACACCCGGCTCACGAGCTCGCGACGGCTGGAGACCGCGGTCTTCCCGAAGATGTTCTTCACGTGTTCCTGCACGGTGTAGGGAGACACGCTCAGCGCCGCGGCGATCTGGGCGGTCGAGTCACCCTGTAGCACGTGACGGGTGACCTGCTCCTCCCGAGCGGTCAGTTCGTAGGCGGCCATGAGCAAGGGGGTGATCCGGTCGGGGCCTGCCGGCTGGATGGTCACCGCCACTCGCCGACCTGCGCCCGCGAGCGACTGGCCGTGCAGCATCACCCATCCGCGGCGATCGGAGAGCACCCGGGCGCGAGCGGGATCCCCCCACGGATCCCCGTCACGACCCGCGAGCGCGACCTGGGCCACGGAGAGCACGGCCGCGGGCAGCCCGTCGCCATGCGACGCCGGCAGGTCCTGCAACCACTGCTGCGCACCCGGAGTGAACGACTCCGGGGTGAGATCCTCCCCGAGCACGACGATCGCCGGGGCATCCGGCCTCTCCGGCTCCGAGGCCTCACCCAACAGCAAACCGCGCCGGATCCCCTCGGCCAGATAGGGAGCCACCGTGCGCAGGAAGCCGAGCTCTTGCCGGGAGAAGTCCGCTCGTGCGGGGCCGCGGACCAGGTACACGGCGCCCCAGTGCTCGCCGTCGCGGGCCCGCAACGCCACCAGCGCCTCGTGCTCGATGCCGATCGAGCGGAGGAGGTCCAGGTACCCGCCGGCACCGCCGGGATCGTTCGCGACCAGCTCCCGCGCCGTCTGGACGCCCAGAGGATGGCGCACGACGTCGCCGACCCGGTTGCTCGGCATGTCGGAGCGGTACTCGAGCGCCACGACCTCCTCGGTCGGGATCTCGCATCCCGGGGAGAAGGTGCTGGTGATCAGCAGCGAGGTCGGGTCCAACGTGACCCACGAGGGGGTCGGCAGGGTCTCGACGTCCGTCGGCACCACCCGATGGAGCGCGGCGCCCGCCGCCGACAGGAACGTCGCGACGTCGAGCCCCTCACGGGCGAGCCCCTGGACCCGTTCCAGCACCTGCTCGGCGGTGTAGGTGCTCACGTGCAGCAGGCCACGGTGACGCCCTCCGTCTCTCCCACCGAAGGGATACCAGACTTCTGGTATGGATGCGGGCCCTGGTGGCGCCGATGCTCGGGTCGGTCCCTTCCGAGGGGGCGCCTCGGACACACGCCGTGGAGGAGAGGTCTCGAGCATGCGAGCAGGTACGGACGAGCTGAGCATCGAGTTCCAGCAGGACGAGGGCGACATCCGAGCGGAGCGGTGGGGGGAGATGCACGTGGCCCGCTACACGCTCG
Source organism: Nitriliruptoraceae bacterium (assembly GCA_007118045.1). Taxonomy (GTDB): domain Bacteria; phylum Actinomycetota; class Nitriliruptoria; order Nitriliruptorales; family Nitriliruptoraceae; genus SKTG01. The sequence continues at coordinate 14,177 of SKTG01000146.1, read as the reverse complement.
CCCCGGCAACGGATCTGACCCCGTTCTTCGCGGCACTGCCGGACGGGTTGTGCTCGGGCGACCACTTCGGCATCGTCCTCGAGGGCGAGATCACCGTCCGTTACGCGGATGGGACCGAGGAGACGGCTCGCGCCGGCGACCTCTACCACTGGCCCGCCGGGCACACCGGTTGGAGCGACATCGGGGTCGTCTTCGTCGCGGTCACGCCGCTGCACCAGGTCGAGGAGATGGAGGCGACCATGGCAGCTGCGGTCGGCTGACAGCAGAGGGGCTTCATCGCCGGTCGTGTCCGCATCCACTTGACGCCCTGCCCGTGCTTCTGCAGGGTCGGCGAACGGGCAGGGGGTGGACGATGACGACGGCCCAACGCGTCCAGGAGATCGCCGAGGCGTACTTCCGCGGGCACGACCTGCAGGCCCTGGCTCCGGACGTCGTCTCGCTCGACGTGCCCACGGGAAAGCAGCGACAGGGCAGGGATGCCGTGGCGGACGGGATGCTCGCCGACTTCTGGGGCCGGGCCTTCGAGGGCGGTGGGGGGATCTCCCGCGCGTCGTACGCCGCTGACGGCACCGCGGTCATGGAGTTCGACTACGTCGGGCGTCACGTCGGCACGTACCACGGCATCGAGGCGACCGGGCGGACCGTCACCGCCAAGGTCTGCATCGTGGTGACCGTCGGCGAGGAACACATCGAGCGCGAACACCTCTACTACCCGCTCGCCCACCTCCTCGAGCAGCTGCGAGGCTGAGAGGCGACGGACCACTGCTGGTCAGGGCGTGGACGGCGAGCCCGGCTTGACAGGCAAGTGGATACTTGCATAATCGGGCGGGTATGGGAGACGTGTTCAAGGCACTGGCCGACGAGACCCGCCGTCTGATCCTCGACGAACTGGCGACCCGGGACGACCAGACCCTGTTCGAGCTCTGCTCGCTGCTCATCTCCCGACACGGCGTCAACTCCAGCCGCCAGGCGATCTCGCAGCACCTCGCGGTGCTCGAGTCCGCCGGTCTGGTCACGGTGCGCTGGCAGGGACGCTCGAAGCTGCACTCCATCGAGCGCGGACCCCTTCGAGACCTCACCCAGCGATGGCTCGAACCCGGAAAGGACACCCGATGCGGATCCACCTGACCAGCGTGTTCGTCGACGACCAACGAGCAGCGCTCGAGTTCTACACCGGCGTGCTCGGCTTCCAGCTGCACCACGACATCCCCGTCGGTGACGGCGCCTCGTGGCTGACGGTCGTCTCACCCGACGACCCCGACGGTGCCCAACTGCTGCTGGAGCCCTCGGGTCATCCCGCCGTGAAGCCCTACCGCGACGCGCTCGTCGAGGACGGCATCCCGCTGGCGCAGTTCGCCGTGGACGACGTCAACGCCGAGTACCAGCGGCTCACCGAGCACGGCGTCGTGTTCACCCAACCCCCGACCGATCTCGGCGAGGTCGTCATCGCCGTGTTCGACGACACCTGTGGCAACCTCATCCAGATCGTCGACGCTCGATGAGGGCGTACTCGAGCTCGGAACTGACCCGGTCGGGCGTGAGATCCGCGACGTCCGACGCTCCCATCAGCGCCATCGCTCGAGCGAGCTCTTCACGCACCTGGGCGAGGGCGTTCTGGACGGCTTGCTACCAGATCCTCGAGGGCCAGGGAGCTGTTCGCGGCCGCGCAGAACACCATCCCGAGCTCGGCGGCAGCCGTGGCCAGGCCACGCTCCCCATCGCGATGGATCGCTCCCATGCGTGGGAGCGGAGCGATACCCAGCGGTGCGGTGACCGGCGTGCCCTGCAGGACGGTGGACGTGTCGACACGGGAGACATCGCGCAACACGCGCCGGACGAGTGACCGCCGTTGGAACGCTGCCTCGTTCCGTCCGGCCGTGTGCCCGTCTCCCGCCACGTCCGCGACCAGGGCGTAGGCCTCGGGATCGAGGCCGGCTCGTGCCCGTGCCTCCAGTCCGCTCGGATCCATCGAGGGCACGGTAGTCGACGCCTGCCACCTCGAACCGTTGACCGCGCCCCCGACCGCGCTTAGCATCGAGAATGGAACCGATGTTCCACCAAGTGGAAGCCGGTGGGGGAGCGAGGGAGCGCGACCGATGAACGTAAGCCTGCGTTTCGGGGCGGGGGCGGCGGTGTTCGCCCTCGCCGTTGCATGTTCACCGACCGAGGTGCCAGACGACATCGACGGGGACGACGCCACGGTCGACGACACCGAGGAGGCGGACGACGTGGCCGCCGAGGACGAGGACGCGGCCGCGGACGACGAGGAGGCGGCTGCGGATGCGGACGAGGTGGAGGAGCGCGAGGGGGACGGGGTCCGTTTCCTGATCGCGGAGAACTTCTGGGCCGACTGGGTGCCCTACCAGAGCACGGCCCAGAGCCAGCAGCGCCTCAACGTCCACCTCTACGACACCCTGGTGCAGTTCCCGACCGGGGAGCTCGACCAGCCGGAGCCGATGCTGGCGACCGACTGGGAGCAGATCGACGACACGACGTGGGAGTTCACGCTCCGCGACGACGTGACCTTCCACGAGGGCCAGGCGCTGACGGCCGAGGACGTCGTGGCGTCCGTCGAGCGCGCCTCGGGAGCGGCAGGCGAGGACACGGTCCTCGCGGACCGCTGGGTACCCACCACCGGCGAGGTCGTCGACGACCACACGGTGCGCCTGGTCACCGACAGCCCGCTGGCCACCCTCTTCGACGCGTTGCGTCAGACACCGATCATCGCCGCGGAGGACGCCGAAGCCGGTGCCGACACGCTCGCCGAGCGACCGAACGGCACCGGTCCGTTCCGTCTGACGGACGAGACCGAGACCCGCAAGGACATGGAGGTCAACGAGGACTACTGGGACGAGGTGCCGGAGATCGAGGAGCTCACGTGGGAGTTCGTCGGTGACGCCCAGACGCGCGTGAACGCCCTCCTGGCCGGCCAGGCCGACGCGATCGACCGTGTCCCGGCCGAGCACCACGACACGATCGAGTCCGAGGACGGCTTCACGCTGCAGTCGATGACGGGGATCGAGCAGGTCAACCTGCTGACGGTGCCCGGTCGTTGGGAGCTCTGGGACGACGACCTCGAGCTGCGTCAGGCCGTGACGATGGCGATCGACCGCGACGCGATCGTGGAGAACCTGGTCCAGGGCGAGAGCCAGGTCGCCGGCAGCTTCATGCCGAGCGAGGTCCTCTACTACCAGCAGGGGGAGCCCGACTACCAGCAGGATCTCGACGCGGCATCCGAGCTGATCCAGGAGATCGGTGCCGAGGGCGAGGAGGTCGAGCTGTGGGTGGCGAGCGGCTTCCTGCCGCGGGCCGAACAGGTGGGCGAGGCCGTGGTGGCCAACCTCAACGAGATCGGGCTCGACGCTGAGCTGGTCACGACCGACGTCGCCGGGCTCGTCGACGACGCGCACGGTGACGGCACCGGCTCGCTGTACCACCTGAGCTGGTCCAGCAGCGGGGATCCCGCCGCCGCGCTCGGCATCTGGGGTTCGGAACCGTGGAGCGACGGCAGCGACGAGACGGTGCAGGAGCTGCTCGCCGCCGGCATGGAGGTCATCGACGAGGACGAGCGCGAGGAGGTCTACGTCGACCTCCAGGCGCACTTCTGGGAGCAGCTCCCGCACGTGCCGATGTACTACAGCGACTTCTCGGTCGCGCACACCGACGAACTGGAGGATCTGCGCGTCCTGCCGAACTTCGAGACGAACTTCACCAGCGCACGTCTGAGCGACTGAACCGCCGCCGTGGCCTGGTTCCTCGTCCGGCGCACCGCGCAGATGTTCTTCGTGATCCTCTGCGTGGTGACGCTGGTCTTCATCCTGCTGCGGGCCGCCTCCGGCGACCCGGCGAGGTTGATGAACGCCGCGGACGCGTCGGACGAGGTCATCGAGGCCACCCGGGCACGGTTGGGGCTCGACGAGCCGGTCTACGTCCAGTACCTGTACTACCTGCGCAACCTGCTCCGCGGCGACATGGGCCAGTCGTTCTACGGCGCCTACGACGTCCGTGACGTGGTCCTGGCCGCGTTGCCCAACACGGTCGCGCTCGCGGTGGTCACGATGCTCGTGTCCACGGTGATCGCGCTGGTGCTCGGGATCGCATCGGCGCTCAAGCGCGGCTCGGCCCTCGACCGCGCGGTCCAGGTGTACGTCGCCGCTGCGCAGGCGACCCCGAACTTCTGGTTGGCCGTGCTCCTGGTGCTGGTGTTCGCGGTGCAGCTCGGGTGGCTGCCGGCGGTCGACTTCACGGGTCCGGCCAGCTTCGTGCTGCCCGTGACCACGATGGCGGTCGCGCTGACACCGATCCTGATCCGCACCGTCCGCCAGTCCTTCATCGAGACCCTCGGCGAGGACTACGTCCGAGCGGCTCGTGCCCGCGGCATCCCGCGACGCAAGGTCCTGCTCGTGCACGTGCTCAAGGTGGCCTCGCTGCCGCTGATCACCCTCCTCGGTCTGCAGTCGGCGATGGTGCTCGCCGGTTCGTACGTCATCGAGGTGATCTTCAACTGGCCGGGGATCGGCAAGCTGGCCGTCGACTCGCTCGTCAGCCGCAACTTCCCGATGGTCGAGGGCGCGGTCCTCGTCGCCGCGGTCGCCTTCGTCGTCATCAACTTCGTGGTCGACATGACCTACAGCGTCCTGGACCCGCGCATCCGACTGGGAGCCGGGACGTGAGCGGCGGGATCGTCAGCGACCGCACCGCGGCCAGCGAGGCAGCGGGGGGCGACGGTGTCGGCCTCCTCCAGCAGCTGCGGCAGCGCAAGGCCGGTCTCGTCGGGCTCTCCGGGATCGCCGTGCTCCTGATCGTCGCCGTGGCGGCACCGTGGCTGGCGCCACACGACCCCGCGTCGCAGGACCTCGGCAACGTGCTGCTCCCGCCCGTGTGGGCCGGCGGCGAGCTCACCTACCCGTTCGGGACCGACGCGATCGGACGGGACGTGCTCTCCCGGCTGATCTACGGCGCCCGCTCCTCGGTGCTGATCAGCGTCTGCGCGATGCTGCTCGGGGGCACACTCGGCGTCCTCACGGGCCTCGCGTCGGGCTTCTACGGCCGGCTCGTCGACACCGTGCTGATGCGGCTCGGGGACATCCAGCTGGCCCTGCCGTTCATCCTCATCGCGATCGTGATCCTCGGGATGATGCGCGACCGCTCGCCGATCCACCTGATCCTCGTGCTCGGGATCCCGGCCTGGATCGTCTACGCCCGCGTCGTGCGCAGCCGCGTCCTGTCCGAGCGCGAGCAGGCCTACGTCAGTGCCGCCCGCTCGCTCGGGGCGAGCAACCTGCGGCAGATGTTCCGTTACGTGCTCCCGCCGGCGTCCAAGGTCGTCCCGCCGATCGCGCTGATCGACCTCAGCCACCTGGTCATCATGGAATCGACCCTGAGCTTCCTCGGCTTCGGGCTGACCTCGCCGTCGATCTCCTGGGGGCAGATCCTGGCGGACGGCCGTCAGAACATGATCGCCTCCCCGTGGCTGCCGGTCCTGCCCGGCCTCGCCATCATGCTGACGGTGCTGACCATCAACCTCGCCGTCGAGGGGCTGCGTGACGACGGCACGCCGCGGCGACGCCGGCGTCGGTCGGACAGGAAGGCTGCCGACGCGGACCGTGCCGCCGCGCCCGCCCGGCTCCCCGGCAGGGAAGTGTCGATCGACGGCGGTGCCGGTGGCGATCGAGACGGCGACGGTGATCCTCGCGCCAGTGCTGACGATGTCCAGGGACGGGACGGCGATGGCGACGGTGATCTCGGCGTCAGGCGCAACGGTGGGGGCGGCGGCCAGGCCCAGCCCCTGCTGGCGGTCGAGGACCTCGAGGTGGAGTTCGACACGCCGACCGGCGTGGTCGAGGCCGTGCGGGGCGTGAGCTTCACCGTCGAACGCGGGCGCATCCTCGGCATCGTCGGCGAGAGCGGCTCCGGCAAGTCGGTCACCTCGTTCGCGATCATGGGTCTGCTTGGGGAGCAGGGTCACGTCACCGGTGGCTCGATCACCTTCGACGGCACCGATCTCACGAGAGCGCCCGAAGCCGTGATGCGCGGCATCCGTGGCCCGCGGATCGGCATGATGTTCCAGAACCCGGTGGGGTCGCTCAACCCCGTGCTGACGGTCGGCTACCAGATCGTCGAGACCCTGCGCGTGAACCGTGGTATGGACCGCGCGACGGCGAGGCAGGTGGCGGAGGAGGCCTTCGGCACGGTCGGGTTCCCCGACCCCCGCCACGTCATGCGGCAGTACCCGTTCCGCCTCAGCGGCGGTCAGAACCAGCGGGTGATGATCGCGATGACGATGGCGCTCGGGCCCGACCTCCTGCTCGCGGACGAGCCGACCACGGCGCTGGACGTGACCACCCAGGCGGAGGTGATCGACCAACTGCTCCAGGTCCGCGAGGAGCACGGCACCGGCATCGTGCTGATCAGCCACGACATCGGCCTGATCGGCGAGGTCGCCGACGAGGTGGTCGTCATGTACGCCGGGCAGGTGTGCGAGCGCGGTCCAACGGAGACGGTGCTGAACGATCCCGGCCATCCCTACACCCGGGCGCTGCTGGGGGCGGTGCCTCAGCCCGGCGCCCCCGAGGCGCAGCTCGCCGCGATCCCCGGGGAGCTGCCGTCCGCGCAGCAACCCCTCGTCGGCTGTCCGTTCGCGGACCGCTGCGACCACGTGATGGAGGTCTGCTCCCGACGCGATCCCGCCCTCCTGCCGCTCGCCGAGGATCATGACGTCGCCTGCTACCTGCACCACGAGCCGGCGGCGCCGGAACAGGTCGCCACCCGATGAGCGCGCTCCTCGAGGTCGATGACCTGCACAAGCACTACCGGCTCCGCGGCCGCGGCTGGTGGGGTCAGCGTTCGGTCGTGCGAGCCGTGGACGGGGTCACGCTGCGCCTGGAACGCGGTGAGGCCCTCGGTCTCGTCGGTGAGAGCGGCTGCGGCAAGTCGACCTTGGCGCGCACGCTGCTCGGGCTCGAGACCCCGGACGGGGGTTCGATCCGTTTCGAGGGTCGCTCGATCGACGAGGTGGAACCACGCTGGTTGCAGCGGCGGGTCCAGATGGTGTTCCAGGATCCCTACACCACGCTGCCACCACACATGTCGATCCGCCGGATCATCGCGGAACCGCTGATCATCCACGGCCTCGCGAAGGGGGACGAGCTCCAGCGACGCGTCGACGCACTGATCGCCGACGTCGGGCTGCCGGCCGCCGTCGCCGATCGACGGCCGAGGCAGCTCAGCGGCGGCCAGCGCCAGCGGGTCGGGATCGCCCGCGCCCTGGCGCTCGAGCCGTCGTTGCTGATCGCCGACGAGGCCGTCTCCGCGTTGGACGTCTCCGTCCAGGCGCAGATCCTCAACCTCCTCCGCGAGCTCCAGGAACGGCTCGGCCTGGCCCTGCTGTTCGTGTCGCACGACATCGGGGTCGTCACCCACGTCAGCCAGCGGATCGCGGTGATGTACCTCGGCAAGGTCGTGGAGACCGGTCCCGCCCTGGACGTGTACGCCGACCCCCTGCACCCCTACACCCGGGTGCTCATGGACTCCGTGCCGGATCCGACGCGCCGCGGCAGGGACCGCATGCGCGCCCGGGGCGACCCGCCGGACCCGAAGGATCCACCTTCCGGATGCGCCTTCCATCCGCGCTGTCCGATCGCCGTGGACCGGTGCCGGGACGAGGTGCCGCTCCTGGAGGATTGGCGGCCGGAACAGCACGCGGCGTGCCACCTCGCGCTCGAACCGCTCGACGGCGCCGACACGAACGAGGTCGATCGGAGCGCGACATGAGGGAGGGCACCACGCACCGACGGGCCCAGCCGGCCGCACGGACCACGGACGAGGTCGATCGGAGCGCGACATGACCGCACAGGTGACGGGCGAGGAGGCCCACGTGACGAGCTACGTCCCGGTGACCGTGGGCGGCACCGCCCTGGTCGAGGACGACCGGGCATCGATGGAGGTCCGCTCACCGGCGACGGGGGAGCTGGTCGCGCGGTGCGCCGTGGCTGAGGAACGGGACGTGGACGCGGCCATCGCGGCAGCGCAGGGCGAGGTGGCCACGCTGACCGGCATGGGCCCCCGTCAACGCGGCAAGCTGCTGTTCGCCGTGGCGGACCGGCTCGAAGCCGAGGCGGAACCCATCGCCTCGGACCTCTCCGCGGAGCAGGGCAAGCCCCTGACCGAGGCGCGCGGGGAGGTCGCCGTCGCCGTCGAGATGTGGCGGGACGCGGCCGAGCTGGTACGCCACCTCACCGACGAGCTGCTGCCCAGCGACGTGCCCGACCGCGAGATCCGGGTGAGCCGGCGCCCGCACGGTGTGCTGGCCGTGATCACGCCGTGGAACTTCCCGGCGACGATCCCCACGGAGTACCTCGCCGCGGGACTCGCCGCAGGCAACGCGATCGTCTGGAAGCCCTCGGAGCTGACCCCCGTCACCGCCGAGCACCTACGACGGTGCATCGCCGAGGCGGGCTTCCCGCCAGCCAGCGTCAACGTGGTGCCCGGTCCGGGCGGCTCCGTCGGCGCGACACTCACCTCCCACCCCGGGATCGACGCGGTCGGGTTCACCGGATCGCCGCAGACCGGCCATGCGGTGGCCCGGGCCGCCGCCGGACGACCGCAGCTGCTCGAGCTCGGGGGCAACAACGCGACGATCGTGCTCGAGGACGTCGACGTCGAAGCCGCGGCCGAGCAGCTGCACCCGGCCTGCTTCGCGAACGCCGGCCAGATCTGCAGTTCCACGGAGCGGATCATCGTCCGGCGCGAGCTCCACGACGACCTCGTGGACGCGCTGGCCGCCGTCACCGACCGGATCCGGCTCGGCGCCCCCGACGACCCCGAGACCACGATGGGCCCCCTCAACAACCGGCCGACGCTCGAGAAGGTCGAACGCCACCTCGCCGACGCGACGGACCACGGCGCGCGCATCGTCACGGGTGGCCGCCGCGCCGAGGGCTTCCCGACCGAGCTGTACTTCGAGCCGACCGTGGTCACCGGCCTGACCCCGCAGATGCTCGCCTTCCGCGAGGAGACCTTCGGACCGGTCGCGTTCGTCACCGCCTGCGACGACGACGAGCAGGCCGTCGAGCTGGCCAACGATCACGATCTCGGGCTCATCTCCGGTGTGATGACCGACGATCCGCAGCGCGGTCGGCGGCTGGCCGAACGGATCGAGGCCGGCATCGTCAACGTCGGTGATCCCGCCACCGTCTGGCAACCGCACACGCCGTTCGGCGGCGCGTCCGGTCGGCGCAGCGGGGTCGGGCGCCTCGGCGGTCGGTACACGATCGAGGCGTTGACCCAGCTGCGCACGATCGTGACCCCCCGTCCGAGCGGCTGACCCCCCGACCGACACGCCGCCGACCATCACACCTTCGACGGAGACCTGACCGATGCCATGGCTCGAGGAGCTCACCTGGCAGGACGCCCGCGTCGCCGCGGAAGAGGCGCAGCTCGCGGTCTGGCCCGTGGGCGCGACCGAACAGCACGGCCCACACCTGCGGGTGGCGACCGACGCCGCCGTCGCGGAGGCCTTCGCGGCGCGCATCGTCACCGACCTGGGGCCAGCCGCCATCGGACTGCCGCCGCTGCGGATCGGCCTCTCCGAGCACCACCTCGCCTTCGCCGGGACCCTCACCCTGCGGCCGGCGAGCTTCCTCGCCGTCGTCGCCGATGTGGTCGAGAGCCTCGCCGCGTGGGGACCGCGCAGGGTGCTCGTCGTCAACGGACACGGCGGCAACATCGATGCGCTGCGGATCGCCAGCCGCACGGCCGCACGCGACCAGGGGGTCGAGCTGGCCTCGGTGATGTGGGCCCAGATCGCGGCGGACGTCATCGCCGAGCACGCCCGCTCGCCCTCGTACGGCCATGCCTGCGAGATCGAGACCTCCGTGGCGATGGCGCTCGTGCCCGAGCTCGTGCTGGGCGATCGCCTCGTCCGGGGCGAACGGTACGAGACGGTCGAAGGGACGATGCCGCCGCGCACCACTGTGGACCGGTCGACCGCCACCGACGAGTGGACCGCCGACGGCGCGCTCGGTGACCCGACGCTGGCCGACCGGGCGCTGGGGGAGACGATCCGTGACGTGGCCGAGGCGCGGATGGTCGCGTTCGCGCGCCGGTTCGCGGGGCTCGACGACGGCCGCGACGAGACGTCGGACGACGAGGTGTCGACCAGGGCGGTGACGAACGAGCAAGCACCGAGCCGACGAAGGGCCGAACGGTGACGAACGAGGAAGCACCGAGCGACGAAGGGCCGAACGGTGACGCGTCGCCGAGCGCGGCGCCGGACGGCACGTCGACGGGTTGAGGGCAGTTCGGACCCGGCGTAGGGTCTTCCACTGACAAGAACCGATGTTCCATCAGACAGAACCGCCGGTAGGGCCGGAACGCCGGACGGAGCGGGAGAGGGACGGACCATGGCAACGTCGACGATGGTGGACGCACGATCGGCCGAGCTGCGGCGACGCGCGGAGGAGCTCACCCCGGGCGGGGTGCACTCCAACATCCGCCTCAGCGCCCCGAGGGTGTTCTTCGAACGTGGCCAGGGTGCGTGGCTCTGGGACGTCGACGGCAACGACTACGTCGACCACCTGCTCGGGCAGGGACCGAACTTCCTCGGCCACGCGCCCGCCGCGGTCCTCGAACGCGTCGCGGAGGCGTGCTCCAAGGGGATGGTCTACGGCGGTCAGCACGAGCTCGAGCTGGAAGCGGGCAGCCGCTTCCTGGATGCGCTCGGCTGGCCGGAGATGGTCCGCTTCGGCGTGTCGGGCACGGAGATGGTGCAGGCCGCGCTGCGGCTGGCTCGGGCCGCGACCGGGAGGGACCGCTTCGTCCGCTTCGCCGGCCACTACCACGGCTGGCTCGACAACGTGCTGCTCGCGCCGACCGAGGACGGCTCGGGGACCGTCGCCAGCGAGGGGCAGCTCGCCTCCCACCTCGAGGACTCGTTCGTGCTGCGCTGGAACGACGCGGACGCGCTGGCCGAGCTGCTCGGCCAACACGGCGACGAGGTCGCGGCGGTCATCATGGAGCCGTTCATGTGCAACAGCGGGGCGATCGCGCCGCGCGACGGCTACCTGCGACGGGTCCGCGAGCTCTGCGACGCGCACGGGGTGGTGCTGATCTTCGACGAGGTCATCACCGGTTTCCGGCTCGCGCTCGGCGGCGCTGCCGAGCGCTTCGGGGTCGTCCCGGACCTGGCCACCTACGGCAAGGCCATGGCCGGCGGGTTCCCGGTGGCCGCGCTGGCCGGGCGTGCCGACCTGATGGAGCGGTTCGCGAGCGGTGTCGCCCACGCCGGCACCTTCAACAGCTCCGTCATGGCGTGTGCCGCGATCGCGGCCTCGCTCGAGCAGTTGACCGCCGAGCGACCACACGAACGGGTCGAACAGCACGGGCGCGCCGTGATGGAGGGCATCGAGCGCCTGGCACGCGACCACGACGTGCCCTTGCGGGTCCAGGGCGTCGGGATGGCCTTCCACGTTTCCTTCGGGGAGGACCGGACGGTCCACGACTCCGTCGAGCTGCAGCAGCTCGACCTGGAGCGCTACCAGCGCTTCTCCGAGCAGCTGGTGGCTCACGGGATCTGGGTGGCCTCGCGAGGGATCTGGTACGTCTCGACCGCGCACGGGCAGGCCGAACTCGACGCGGTCCTGGAGCGTTTCGAGGCGACGTTGCGCGCCGGGGAGGTCTGAACCATCGCGACCGTCGCCGTCGCCGGCTGCTTCCACGAGACGAACTCGTTCGCGACGCAGCGCACCGACCACGCCGCCTTCGTCCGCCGTGACGGGTGGCTGGTCGGCTCCGAGCTGATCGCCAACTTCGAGGGCACCCGCACCGTCGTCGGCGGGTTCCTCGACGCGGCCGCCGACGCCGGCCACCGCGTGGTCCCGGTCTTCGGCGCGTACGCGACCCCGGCAGGCGTCGTCACCCGGGAGGCCTTCGACGCGATCGTCGAGCACCTGTGCGTCGGGCTGCGGGACGTCGACGGCCTCGACGGCCTCCTGCTGGAGCTGCACGGGGCCATGGTCGTCGAGGACGAACCGGACCCGGAGACCGTGCTGTTGCACGCGGTCCGCGACGTCGTCGGCGACGCCACCCCGATCGTGGCCGTGATGGACCTCCACGCGAACGTGACGCCTCGCCGTCTGGAGCTGCTGGACGTGCTGGTGGGCTACCGCACGAACCCGCACGTCGACACCTACGAGTGCGGGCTCCGGGCGGTCGAGCACCTCGGGCGGCTGCTCGACGACGGCATCGAGCCGCACATCGTCCACGCGTCCGCGAAGGTGCTCGCCGCACCCATCGCCCAGCGCACCGAGGAGCCGCCGCTGCGCGACCTGCTGGCACGAGCCGCCGAGCTCGAGGCGGAGGAGGGCTTCCTCGAGGTGGTGGTGCACGGCGGCTACGCCTACGCCGACGTCGCCCATGCGGGTTCGTCGTTCTCCGTGACCACCACCGAGGATCGGCTGCTGGCCGCGGAGACGGCGGTCACCGAGCTCTGCGCCCTCGCGTGGTCGGAGCGGGAGCGGTTCGCGCGGCAGCTCCGCGACGCCGGCGACGCCGTGGCCGAGGCCGCGAACCTCGCCGACGAACAGCGAGCCACCGTGGCGCTCGTCGACACCGGCGACAACATCAACGGCGGCTCACCCGGCGACGGCACCTGGCTCCTCCAGGAGCTGCTCGCGCGACCCGGGCTCCGTGGAACGACGACCCTGTGCGATCCCGATGCGGTGGCGCGCGCCGCTGACGTGGGCATCGGTGCCACGGTGGCGGGGCCGTTCGGGGGTGGCAGCGGGTCGCTCAGCGGCGGGCCGGTCGAGGCCGATGCGGTCGTGCGGTGGGTCGGTGACGGGATCTTCGTCAACACCGGGCCGATGGCCCACGGTGCCCGCGTGAGCATGGGCCGGGCGGCGGTGGTCCGCATCGACGACGTCGACGTGATCCTGCAGTCCCAGCCCGTGCAGCCGAACGATCCGGCCATGTTCCGGCACGTGGGCCTCGAGCCGACGGATTTCGACGTGGTCGCCCTCAAGGGCGCCGCTGCCGTGCGCGCCGGCTGGGACGAACTCGTCACCGGGTTCGTCGACGCCGGCACCCGAGGGGTCACCGACAGCGACCTGGCCCGGCTGCCGTACCGACACGCGACCGATGTCTGGCCGCTGCAACCGGACGTGGAAGGTCGGGCCCGGCTCGGCGCCGGCCCGTCCACGCCGGCGATCGACGGCTGAGGGCCATCTAGGCTGCATGCCGTCGAGAGGAGGGAGTCGCATCATGGCCGGTCGAGCACCCGAGGCGGCGTCGTACTCGATCCGTGCCGTGCAGCGCGTGTGCGACATCCTCGATCTGATCCAGGCCGAACGGGAGGGTTTCTCGTTGAGCCAGGTCGCCGAGGTGGTCGGGCTCCCGCGCAGCTCCGCCTTCCGCTACCTGGCGACGCTCGAGGACCGACGCTACGTGGAACGCAACGGGGTCACCGGCTCGTACCAGATCGGGCCGGCCTTCCTGCCGCTGCAGGCCCAGCAGCTGGCGGTGATGGCCGACCGGGCTCGCGTGCACATGGTGCGGCTGCGAGACCGTTTCGAGGAGACGATCAACTTCGGGATGCTCGATGGGAACCGGGTCTCCTACCTGGAGATCATCGAGAGCAACCGTTCGATGCGGCTCTCCGCCCGTCGTGGTGACCGCGATCCGCTGCACTGCACGGCGCTCGGCAAGGCGATCGCGTCCACGTTGCCCTGGGAGCAGATCCGGTCCCTCCTCGAAGCCGACGGCATGCCACGACGCACCGAGCACACCATCACGGACCTCGACACCTTCGCGGAGGAGCTCGAACGCACCCGCGCCCAGGGCTACGCGCTGGACAACGGGGAGAACGAGGCGGACGGCCGCTGCGTCGCCGTGCCCCTCGATGCGGGCGGGTTGCCCGCGTCGCTGAGCCTCAGCGCGCCCGCCACCCGGTTCCCGCTCGACCACGTCGACGAGGTCGCCGAGGCCCTGCGTGAGGTCGTCGACCACCTGACCGACGAGCTCGCGACGCCGGCGTCGACCGCTTCCGGATCGTCCGCCTGACGAGTGACCTCGCGCTACCTGCGTCGGCCGCGTCCCGGTCCGTCCGCCTGACGAGTGACCTCGCGCTACCTGCGTCGGCCGCGTCCCGGTCCTCAGCCTCAACGGCGAGCTCGCGACGC